>JAUMXM010000034.1 GCA_030529085.1 Rikenellaceae bacterium
CACGCAGCCAACCTCCAACCGCGACAGCGGTATGCTCTCGCTTCGCCACCTACCCAAAAAAGAGTGGCCCACAAACCTGTGAGCCACTCATCAGTACCCGGAGCCGGGGTCGAACCGGCACGTCATTGCTGACATTGGTGTTTGAGACCAACGCGTCTACCGATTCCGCCATCCGGGCAGGCCGATAATCGTTGAATCGGGACGACAAAGATAGAAACGAATTTTGAAAAAACAAAATCTTCGCCCCCTTTTTCGGTTTTTTTGTCGTGAGCTCGTTGCGAATCCTCACGCTGTGGGGCTAAATCTCGGTCGGGACGTGTTGGTCGTAGAGGTGACGATCGGCCCGGGCGATCGCTGCACCGCCGTATCGCTCCATGGCGTAATAAAATTCGTTGTTGTGGTTAAACTCAACCCCGTGGCACAACTCGTGGACGATGACCGCATCGACCTGAATCGGGGTGCGTTTCATCAGGTGATAGGAGAGATCGATATGTTTACTCTTATTGTAGAAACTCCCGAGGGTTTTGTGTCCGTGCGAGATGCGGCATTGCGTGTAGCCGAGCCCGACACGCTCCGACAGCTCCTTCAGCCGCTTGGGGAGGTACTCCTCGGCGGCCATCTTCATCAGGCGCAGGCCGTGGCGGATGATCGTTTCGCGCGTGATGCGCTCCTCGAAGCGGGTCGAGCGGGGCACGATCAGCGTGTAGCAGATGTCCGTTTTGCGGTGGCCGAACTGCTCTCCGCGACCGCGCTCGATGCGGAGCTGAAAAAGGGGATAATCGCGCTTTAGGCTTTCATCCAGGCGGGTGGGCAGGTTGTCCTTTTCGCGCTTTGCCTCGCGCTCTTCGAGGGTGCTCCATAGGCGAACAATCGCCAGGTCGTAGCTCCACCCTGTGGGGAGCGAGACCTCGGCATAGGTGTCGTGCAGGCGGTAGTCGTATTGCTCGCCCCGCTTGATTACTACGCGCCCTAATCCCCACTCGTACACCTCGTTGGGGGTTGGTTGCGGTTGCGGATTCCGAGCCTCCAGCCGCTGCACACGATTCTTGATCCACTCCTCGTTCGGGTCTTTGTAGCGCAGCTCTTTCACCGCCCTGCGATACCACATCAGCGCTGTAAATTCATCTTTCGGCACACCGCGCCCGTTTTTATGCGCCCAACCTATCCACGCGGGTATAGCGGGGGAGACACGAAAGCCGTGCATGGCCCGATGCAACAAGGCGATGGCCTCGCGGTCGTGCTCCCTGTCGGCCCGAAAGAGGGCGATGGCGCGTTTGAAAAGGTCGTGGCGGTTCATGGTGCGTTCAAAAAAAAGCCACCCATTGTTGGAGTGGCCTTGTGTGTTGCGGTGGGATGTTCTTTAGAGCGTTGCGAGACACTCTGTGGCATTCTTCTCGATGCGCTCCTCGATGTTCTCGCCCTCGGCCTTTACGAACTTCTCGCCCGTGATGTTCTCATAGAGCTCGATGTAACGGTCCGTGATGCTCTCCACGATCTCGGGGGTCATCTCGGGAACCTGCTGGCCCTCCTGGCCCTGGAAACCGTTGGCCATGAGCCACTCGCGTACAAACTCCTTCGAGAGCTGCTTCTGCTTCTCACCCTTGGCGAGGCGCTCCTCGTAACCCTCGGCGTAGAAGTAACGCGACGAATCGGGGGTGTGGATCTCGTCCATGAGGTAGATCTGGCCGTTCTTCTTACCGAACTCGTACTTCGTGTCGACCAGAATCAAGCCCATCTTGGCGGCAATCTCCGTACCGCGCTGGAAGATGGCACGCGTGTAGGCCTCGAGCTGCTCGTACTCCTCGCGGCTCACCAGACCCTGGGCGATGATCTCCTCCTTCGAGATATCCTCGTCGTGACCCTCATCGGCCTTGGTCGTCGGGGTGATGATCGGCTCGGGGAAACGCTGGTTCTCGACCATGCCCTCGGGCATTGCTACGCCGCAGATGGTACGCTTGCCGGCCTTGTACTCGCGCCAGGCGTGGCCCGAGAGGTAGCCGCGGATAACCATCTCGACCTTGTAGGGCTCGCACTTGTGGCCCACGGTGACCATCGGGTCGGGTACGGCGATTTTCCAGTTGGGCAGGATGTCGCTCGTGGCATCGAGGAACTTGGCTGCGATTTGGTTCAGCACCTGACCCTTGAAGGGAATACCCTTGGGCAGGACTACGTCGAAGGCCGAGATGCGGTCCGAAACGACCATCACGAGGTAGTCGCCCTCGATGGCATAGACGTCGCGTACTTTACCCACATAGTGGCTCTGCTGGCCCGGCAGGTTAAAGGCGGTTTTTACGATTGCTTCCATAGTATTGTATTGTGTTTGTTGATTTTCTTGGGCGCAAAGATAGCACAAAGGGGGCAACTACGCACCATCCTCGAGTGCGAAAAATGAACATTTCGTAAACAAAAACCCTTACCAGAGCTGTGAATCATCCTTCGCCTCGAATTTTTCGGCGAAGATGCGGGCAGCGTAGGTCTCGGGGGTGAAGATGCGCTGGATTGACATCGCCGAGAGAATCGAGCGGTGGGTTTGGTCGATGGCTCTGGCCCAGATGTTCTTCACGCGCAGCTCCTTGAGACCTGCCACGGCGCGCAGCGAGGCATCCATGCTCTGGCCGATGGCTACAATGGCGCAGTCGATCTCGTCGAGCGGCAGCGCCTTGAGGGCACTCTTCTCGGTGGCATCGAGGATGTAAGCCACCGAGATGCGGTTCTTCACCTCGTCGATGCGATGCTCGCTGCGATCGATGCCGATCACTTCGTTGCCTTTGTCCGAGAGTTCCTCGGCCAGCGTGCGGCCGAAGTTGCCCATTCCGATAATCAGATATTTCATACTTTCAGGGTGTTTTTTTGTAGCGTTAGTTGATGATGACATGCTCCTTGGGGAGGCGGTAGCGCGGTGCGCTTCGTTGCGGCATGAGGCTCAGCAGGACGGTGATCAGACCCACACGTCCGGTGAACATCAGCAAGCTGATAAAGAGCTTTGCAGGTTCGCCCAGCAGCGGGGTGGTGTCCATCGAGGAGCCGACCGTGCCGAGTGCCGAGACGGCCTCGAAGAGCAGACGCATGGGGTGGATGTCGGGCTCGAGAAGAATCAGGATCGGCAGGCTGCAGCCAAGCACGATGAGCGAGCCGAGGATTGTGGCCGAGGTGCGGCGCACCGAATCGGCCGGAATCTCGCGCCCGAAGAGGGTCACCGACTCTCGTCCGCGCACGACGGAGAGGAAGTTGGCCCAGGCTACACCGAGCGTGTTGACCTTGATACCGCCTGCGGTCGACTGCGAGGCGCCACCGATCCACATCAGCACAAGGCTCAACAAGAGTGTGAGGGTCGAAAATTGGGTCACCGAGACGCTGTTAAAACCCGCCGTACGGGGCACCGTGGCGTTGAAGAGGGCGTGGGTTAATTTCTCGGTGAGGCTCATCTGGGCAAAGGCGCCGTGCCACTCCAGGGCAGCGATGGCTGCCGTGCCGCCGACGAGCAGTATGGTGGTCATCGTGAGGACGATCTTCGTGTTGATGTTGGTCAGGTGGTAGTAACGCACCGGTTTCTTGCCGATGGCGAAGATGCGATGAATCACCATGCGGCCGTAGTAGAAGAGAATCTCCTTGAAGTTGACCAGAATCGGGAAGCCGATGCCGCCCAGGATCACCAGCAGCGAAATCCAGAGGTAGAGGGCGTTGTGGCCCTGCATGACGAGCGGATTTCCGAGGTTGCCTTCGAGGGTCGAGAAGCCGGCGTTGCAGAAGGCCGAAATGGCGTGAAAGAGCGAGAAGTAGAGCTCCTCATGCAACCCCATGCCCAGCGTTCCGTGGATGTTGTGCCAGATGAGCAGGGCGCCGATTATCTCGATCACAAACGTAAATCCGAGGATGTAGAGCAACATCGAAAGGAGCGACGAAAAGGTGTCGGACGAGAGCATATCGCGCAGCGCAAACTGGTTGAAGAGCCCCGTTCCACCCATGAAAAAGAGGGCGAAGAAACTCGTGATGGTCATCACACCCAAGCCTCCAATCTGGATGAGTAGCAAGATAACCGTCTGACCCTCAATGGTGAATGTGCTGGAGACGTCGACCGGTGTCAGCCCCGTTACACAGACGGCACTCGTCGAGACGAAGAGCGCATCGACGATCGAGAGGTGAATCTCGGGCAGGGTCGAGCGCGGCACGAGCAGCAGCAGGGTGCCCAAGATAATCAAAATCATAAATCCCGAGACCAGCAGCAGGGCCGGATTCGTACGGCGGTTGATCATGCCGACCACCCCTCGCGAGAGCTCCAGAATGGCATACAGCCCGACGACACCTCCCACGTAATACTTGTTGCTGAACAGGGCCCACAATCCGCTCAATGCGTGGTCGGGCGTGGCGAGCGGAAACCAGTGGGGAAGCAGGGCCGCGAGCAGCGCTACACCCATCGTGAAGGTCAGGGCAATCGACTTGCGGCGTATCGTGCGCCAATCGAAGAGCAGGCGCAAGAGAAAGAAAACGAAGTAGACCCCCTTGGCGAGGCGGAAAATGGTCTGTATGATGCGCTGCTCGTGGGGTTGAAGAGTGTAGCCGTAATCGACGAAGAGCACCCCTAAGACCATGAGCGAGAAGAGAAACATAGCCCCCTCGACCCAGCGGCGAATGCGCTGCTCGGTGA
Source organism: Rikenellaceae bacterium (assembly GCA_030529085.1). Lineage (GTDB taxonomy): Bacteria > Bacteroidota > Bacteroidia > Bacteroidales > Rikenellaceae > Alistipes. Next base: position 4,646 of record JAUMXM010000034.1, read on the forward strand.
CGGTCGAAGGTCGCAGACTCTTGAGCGAAAAGTTCTTCATTGTTTCGAAAATTTGAAAAACAATCCCTCAAAGGTAGTAAAAAAAAAGGGTCGATACAAATCGACCCTTTTTGACAAACCGCATGGCTGCGAAGCGGGGGCTCCGAGCCGGGTGTCGTTTTTCCCTATTTTCCCTCGAGCCAGACCATGAAATCGTTTGTGCGCGAACGCGAGACAAACACTTCGAAGTCGGGTTTGGGTACGAGGTTGATTTTCAGACGACTCGACGAATGTTTCGAGATGCCTGCGATGGATCGGATCGAGACCATGCAGTTGCGTGAGATGCGGAAGAAATCGTCGGGCGAGATCTCCTCGGCAATCTGATCGAGCGACTGGTCGAGGATGTAGCGACGCCCCTCGGTGGTGACCAGGTGGGTGCTCTTGTCTTCGGCGTAAAAGTAGGCGATTTGGGCCGTTTCGATCACCGTGAGATGGTCGCCGAAGCGTACCACGAAGCGTTTCTTGTAGGTGGTCTGCTCGCCACCCTTTACAAGGGCCTCTTTGAGGGCTTTGAGGTCAAATGTCGGGGTGTTGGGTTGCTCCTGTTTCAACGCGTGACGACACCGCTCGAGGGCCGCCTGAAGCTCCGTCGGGTCGATAGGCTTGAGCAGGTAGTCGATTGAGTTGACACGAAAAGCGCGCACGGCATAGTTGTCAAAGGCGGTTGTGATGACCACCTTGCTCTTCACTTCGGTTTGGGCGAAGATGTCGAAACACATGCCGTCCGAGAGCTCGACATCGAGGAAGAGTATATCGGCTCTGTTTTCGGGATTTTTCAGCCATTCCACGGTGCCTCGCACCGAGGTCTGTGTACCGACGATGACCAGATCGTCCTGCTTCTCGAGCGCACGACGCAGGATGGCCTGTGCCGGCAGCTCATCTTCGACAATTAAGATTCTGTATTGGCTCATAGTAACGGTAGTTCTACGCGAAATTCGGTATCGGTTTGCTCGACCACAATCTCCTTGCCGGAGAGGTCGAGGTATTGTTGGCGGATGTTATTCAACCCCTTGCGGGTCGAGGGTTGCTTGCTCAGGCGCGGTTGCAGCGGATTGCTCACCAGGAGTCGATCGCCTTCCGTGCGGATCGTAATCTCGAGCGGCTGATCGGGGCTTACGATGTTGTGCTTGGTGGCATTCTCGATGAGCAGTTGCAGGGCGCAGGGAACAATATGGCGTGCAAGGCAGTCGTCTTGGATCTCGTAGCGTATCGAGAAGCCGCTTGTGAAGCGCTCCTGCAGCAGTTCGGCATATTTTCGGGCGAAGATCAGCTCCTCCTGCAGCAGCACGAGTTGTTCGTCCTCGTTTTTGAGCATGTAGCGATAGCAGTCCGAGAGTTTGTGGATGAAGGCCGAGGCGCGTTCGGTCTCCTGCTCGAGTACCAGAAAGTCCAAGATGTTGAGCGAGTTGAACAGAAAGTGGGGGTTGATCTGCATCTTGAGCTTGTTGTATTGGAATTGGGCCTGGTGCTTCTTGCCGCGCTCGGCATGGAGTTCGGCGTGCGAGATCAGCACGTAGTCGACGAGCTTGAAGAGTGCGTAGACCACCACATCGCAGAGCAGAATGACGGCATAGAGTCGCAGGAAGGGGAGCATGGCGAATATTTTCCCGTTGCCGTGCGGGAAGTCGTAGTAGACGAGCAGGGTGATCGCGGCCGAGAAGAGCAGCGTGAGGAGCACGGTGAATGCCGAACGTAGCTCGATGCGGTCGGTAAATTGGGTGCGGAAGCTGACAAAGAGCATGTTTCCGCTCAGCATCACCAGGATGGCTACCGTGTTTTCGAGCAGGCGGTTCAGCTCGGTCGTAATGCTCGTTTCGCTGATGTATGAGGAGTTGAAAATCAGCGTATAGGAGATGCGGAAGAGCAGAATGGCGATGGCGATGACAATAATCTGCGGAATGGGTTGCTTCCAACTCGAATGGATACTCTTCGCCCCTCCGCGGACGCGCGCAAAGGCATAGATACCCCAGCCGAGCAGCTCGGTCAGCAGCGCCGTTGTCAGGGCGGGGGCCAACATGCGGTCGTGGATGATCAACTCGATGAGATCTCCGCCGACGAGTCCGAGCAGGTAGCCTACCAGGGTGCTCATCAGGGCCAGGATGGCTACAATTTCGGCCTGTAGACCATGCCTTAAGGCGATGATAACCACCAGCGCCAGCGTGAGAATTGTCAAGGGTACATCATCGACATAGTTGGCTACACGACTCATGATGGCTATCAGGGCGTGGGCCAAAGCAAAGAGGTGGATGATGACGGGTGTCGAGACCCCATTCTTGTTATGCATACTCCTTGATGTCACTTTTTTGGGCAAATAAAAGTAGTGCTTTTGTCTTGTTTTTGCAAATTTTTTGTGCGAATTTGCCAAAAAATGCGTTTTTTGTCCCCCTTTCGTCCCTTTTGTTCTTCCATTCGTCGTGCTAAATCTGCAACTCGTCGGGGTATGGTTGTTAAAAAAAAACGCGCGCACGTATATTTGTGTTACCAAACCCAAAAACTAAACACAAAACCTAAAATATGCAAAAGCGTGACCTGTCGTTTTGGCAGATGTGGAATCTGAGCTTCGGTTTCTTTGGAGTTCAAATTGCCTATGCACTGCAGAGTGCCAACATCAGCCGTATCTTCGCCACCCTCGGCGCTGATCCCCACGATTTGAGTTTTTTCTGGATCCTGCCCCCCTTGATGGGTATGATCGTGCAGCCGCTGGTCGGCACCTGGAGCGATAAGACCTGGTGTCGCTGGGGACGTCGCAAGCCCTACCTCTATGTGGGCGCCTTGGTGGCTGTTGCCGTGATGGCCTTCCTGCCCAATGCCGGTTCGCTCGGTCTGACGGTCAAGATGGCGATGTCGTTCGGCCTTATCATGCTCATGTTGCTCGATACGTCGATCAATATGGCAATGCAGCCCTTCAAGATGATGGTGGGCGATATGGTCAACGAGCGCCAGAAGGCCAAGGCCTACTCGATTCAGTCGTTGCTCTGCAATGCCGGCTCGCTGGTGGGCTACCTCTTCCCCTACATCTTTACCTGGATCGGTATCTCGAACGTGGCTCCCGAGGGTGTGATTCCCGACTCGGTGATCTACTCGTTCTACGTGGGTGCTGCCATCCTGATCCTCTGCGTCCTCTACACGGGTGCTACGGTCAAGGAGATGAATCCCGAGGAGTATGCCGCCTTCCACAACCTCAAGGCCAAGAGCGAAGAGGATGCCGAGGAGCAGAAGACGGGTCTTATCACCCTTCTGATTCGTGCTCCGAAGGCCTTCTGGCAGATTGGTCTGGTGCAGTTCTTCTCGTGGGTTGCCTTCCTCTATATGTGGACCTACACGAACGGCGGTATTGCCGAGACGATCTGGCATACGACCGATGTCGCTTCGGCGGGCTATCAGGCTGCCGGTGACTGGGTGGGTGTCCTCTTTGCCGTGCAGGCCGTGGGTTCGATTCTGTGGGCCATGGCGCTCCCGATGTTCAAGAATGTCAAGGTGGGCTATGCCGTCAGTCTGGTGCTGGGTGGTATCGGTTTCATCTCGACGGCCTTCATCCACGACCAATACTTATTATTTATATCCTATCTGTTGATCGGTTGCGGCTGGGCGGCTATGTTGGCGATGCCCTTTGCCCTGCTGACCAACGCCCTTTCGGGCTCCTCGATGGGTGCCTACCTGGGTCTGTTCAACTGCACGATCTGCCTGCCGCAGATCATTGCAGCCCTCTTGGGTGGTGTGATCCTCAAGATGGTGGGTGGCGAGCAGATCATGATGCTTGTCGTAGCCGGTGTTTCACTCTTCCTGGGTGCTGTGGCGGTCTATGGCATCACGACCAAGCGTGAAAATTAATTGTTTGAGACAACAAACAACAATTTTATAATCTACCTAATTTATTAACTAACACTAAAACACCTATGAGAAAATTTCTCGCAATGTGCTTGGGTATGATGCTACTGGGCATCGTTACCCCGCATCTCGCGCTTGCGCAAGGTAAGTACGAGGTGAAGGGCGTCGTGGTGGACGCCACCGGTATTCCCGTGATCGGAGCAACGGTCATCGAGGCAGGTACCGTGAATGGTACGACAACTGATCTCGACGGTCAGTACGTACTGAATGTAAAGGACGCCAATTCGGTGATCCAGATTAGCTACATCGGCTACAAGACGGTTGAGCTGGCTGCCTCTTCGTCGCTGCTGAAGAACCTCACCCTCGAGGAGGATCTGATGACCCTCGACGAGGTGGTCGTTATCGGTTACGGTGGCGTGAAGAAGAGCGATATGACCGGTTCGGTTGTTGCTATCAAGGCCGAGGATGTAAACCGCGGTGCGGTTACTTCGCCCGACCAGCTGCTGCTGGGTAAGGTGCCGGGTCTGTTGGTAACGCCCGCATCGGGTGAGCCGGGTACGGGTGCTGCCATCCGTATTCGCGGTAACGCTTCGCTCAACGCCTCGAACGACCCGTTGATCGTGATCGACGGTGTGCCCGTGACGGGTGACGGCGGTGCCGGTATGGGTAACCCCCTCGCTACGGTAAACCCCGACGATATCGATACCTATACGGTCCTCAAGGATGCGTCGGCTACGGCTATCTACGGTTCGCGCGCTTCGAACGGTGTGATCATCATCACCACCAAGAAGGGTAAGGGCAAGCAGCTCCAGGTGAGCTACAACTCGTCCTACACCGTAAAGACCAACTCGGACGAGATCGACGTGATGTCGGGTACGGAGTTCGCCAACTACCTGACCAACCACTACAACGCAGGTAACGATTCGGACAACGCCAAGATCCAGTCGCTGTTGGGCTACAACGGCAAGGTTTATAACACCGATTGGCAGGATCTGATCTACCGCACGGCCTTCGCTACCGACCACGCGCTGTCGGTCTATGGCAACAACGAGAAGGGTACCTTCCCCTATCGTGTTTCGGTGGGTGCCAACTACGACCAGGGTACGGTCGAGGGCGGTGACAACACCCGTCTGAACGCCAACGTAAATCTGGCTCCGAAGTTCCTCGACGACCACCTGACGGTGAACATCAACGTCAAGGGTGTTTACAACAAGGCCAACTGGACGAACAACGCCGTTTACGACGCGCTGACCTACGACCCGACGAAGCCCGTACACTTCCTCAATGCCGACGGCTCGGTGAACTATGGTCTGGCCAACGGTTACTTCAACCACGGTAACTTCGACGATCAGGGCAACTTCCAGCCCGAGACCAACGCCAACACGAACCCGATGTCGAGCCTGAACGACTATGTGAACTACTCCTCGACCTGGCGTTCGATCGGTAACGTGCAGCTCGACTATAAGATTCACGGTCTGGAGGATCTGCGTCTGAACCTGAACCTGGGTTACGACCTCTCGGAGTCGCGTGGTACGAACTACAACAAGCTCGGCTCGTTTGCCAACATCAAGGCCGGCTCGGAGGATGCCTACACCAACTGGCGCAACTACAACGCCAACACCCTGTTGGAGTTCTATGCCAATTATAATAAGGAGCTGGGCATCCACCGTCTGGATGTGATGGCCGGTTACTCGTGGCAGCGCAACTACGTGAAGACGCAGTCGATCAGCTACTACAACTCGAACCGCGATGAGTACACGACGGGCAGCTCGACCGAGGATGCACGTCGCCCCTACCCGAAGGAGTACTACCTCGTATCGTTCTTCGGTCGTATCAACTACGCAATCGATTCGCGCTACCTCTTCACCTTCACGCTGCGTAACGACGGTACGTCGCGCTTCTCGGAGGACAACCGTTGGGGCCTCTTCCCCTCGGCAGCCTTCGCTTGGAACATCGCCCAGGAGAAGTTCCTCCAGGATTCGAAGACCCTCTCGGCCCTGAAGCTCCGCTTGGGTTGGGGTCAGACCGGTCAGCAGGACATTGGTAGCAACTACTACCCCTACTTCCCGCTCTACAACTATGTAAACAACGGTAACGCCCAGTATATGCCGGGCATCGGTGGTACGCTGGCTCCGCAGGCCTTCAACCGCAACATCAAGTGGGAGACCACGACGACCTACAACGCCGGTATCGACTTCGGCTTCCTGCAGGGTCGCATCAACGGTGCTGTGGATTACTACTACCGCCAGACCGAGGATCTGCTCTCGGAGATCGACGTGCCGACCGGCTCGAACTTCACGAACCGTCTGATGTCGAACATCGGTGAGATGAAGAATCAGGGTGTCGAGGTTTCGTTGAACCTGATTCCCGTGCAGACCGAGGATTGGAACCTGACGATCAACCTCAATGGTACCTGGCAACAGACCGAGATCGGTGACCTGAACGACAACTTCGTGAAGGTCGGCTCGTCGCTTTCGGGTACGGGTGGTAACTCGTCGGTACACTACAAGGGTTTTGCTCCCTACACCTTCTACCTCTACCAGCAGGCCTACGATGCCAACGGTAAGCCCATCAAGGATACCTTCATCGATCGCAACGGCGATGGTCAGATCTCGGAGGATGACAAGTACATCACGGGTCGCTCGGCTACGCCCGACTTCTACTACGGCCTCTCGGTACAGCTCAACTACAAGAATTGGGATTTCGGTTTCAACGGCCACGGCTCGATCGGCAACTACGCCATCAACAAGCTCGCCATCGACAATATGTCGACCTATGTAGGTACCCTCTCGTACAACTATCTGCGTAACCTGAACGAGTACAACTTCCGTACCGGCTTCACCGGTGCCACGACGACCGATCAGGCCTACTCGGATCTCTTTATCGAGAACGCTTCGTTCTTCCGCCTCGACGATATCAACCTCGGTTACACCTTCCGCGAGGTGGGTAAGTCGAAGATGAACATCCGCGTAGCCGCTTCGTGTCAGAACGTATTCACGATTACCGACTACTCGGGTCTGGATCCCGAAATGAACAACAACGACGGTGTTTACAGCACGCTGATTCCGCGTCCGCGTCTCTATACGCTGCGTCTGAACATTAACTTCTAAACCACACAAGCACTGTTTTATGAAAAAGATATTATTCTATAGTGTAGCGCTGCTCACCTCGGCAACGATGATCACCTCCTGCTTGGGTGATTTGGATGCAGAGCCGCTGGCCGAGACGACCATCACGGCCAACAAGGCTTTTGAGGCTCCCGAGAGCTACGACCAGTACGTAAACTATGCGTACAGCTACTTCTCGCTCGTCTCGCAGGCCGATCCGGGTTCGTCGGATATCGCCGTGTCGGATGCCGGTCAGAGCGAGTTCATCCGCCAGTATATGATTCTCAACGAGCTGTCGACCGATGCCCTGAAGTGTAACTGGGGCGATGACTACATCGACGGTATTCAGTACAGCAAGTGGACCAACACGAACAACGCCGTAATGGCTGTCTATCTGCGTGGTCTGAAGGCGGTTGCCATCTGCAACCAGTTCCTCGACGAGTCGGTTTCGGGTGACGGTGCCGTTACGGGCCGCGGCCACGAGGCCAAGCTCGACGACGTACGCGCCTACCGTGCCGAGATGCGCCTGCTGCGCGCCATCTACTACGAAATCCTGATGGACCTCTACGGCAATCCTCCCTTGTGTCTGCCCGAGAACATCGGTACGACGAACTTCCCGCAGCAGCTGGGTCGCGCCGGCCTCTTCGCTTGGCTCGAGGACGAGCTGTTGGAGCTCATCGCCGACAAGAACCTGCCCGCAACGCGCAAGGTATATCCCCGTCTGTCGAAGGGTGCTGCTTATGCAGTCCTGGCCCGTATGTACCTCAATGCCGAGGTCTACACCGGTTCGGCTCGCTGGGCCGATGCCCAGAAGTATGCCGAGCTGGCCATCAACGAGGGTGGTTATGAGTTGGCCTCGAAGTGGAGCGACCTGTTCCGTCAGGACAACTCGACCAACGGTGCCCAGAACGAGATGATCGTGGCTGCTCTCTACGATGGTCTGACCACGCCGAGCTACGGTGGTACGACCCACTTGATTTCGGCTTCGGTCTTCGCCGACCTGCGTCTGATTGTTTCGGGTCTGTTTGGTTTCTCGAGCGATATCTACAACGACCAGTGGAACGGTTACCACGTTTCGGACGAGTTCGTGCAGCAGAACTTCCAGCTGCAGGGCGTATCGTGGGAGAATGCCGATGGTTGGGGCTATGACCGCGGTGTAAGCGACCAGCGTGCCCTCTTCACCAACGCCGGTTTCACGCAGGCGATGGATCCCGAGAAGGCCGATATCAACACCGGTTGGGCCTGCCTGAAGTGGTACCCGCTTACGAGCGACAACCGCCCCTTGATGGTTGAGCAGGGTGTCGTATTCTCGTCGGCCGACTTCCCGATCTTCCGTCTGGCCGAGATGTACCTGATTTCGGCTGAGGCCGAGGCTCGCCAGAACGGCGGTACGCTCACCTCGTCGAGCAACGGTTACAAGCGTATCTCCGACCTGCGCATCCGTGCCAACGGTCAGGCCGATATGCCGCTGACGATCGATCTGGATTACATCCTGCAGGAGCGCGTTCGCGAGCTGATGTGGGAGGGTCACCGTCGTACGGACCTGATCCGCTACGGTTACTACACGACCGCTTCGTTCCCCTGGCCCTACAAGGGTGGTATCCCGGCAGGTAGTGTCGCTTTGGAGGACTACCGCACGGTTTATCCGATTATCACGACCGATCTGATTGCCAACCCCAACTTGGAGCAGAACCCGGGTTATCCGGCACTCTAATCGAAGCGAAAAGAACTTAAAACGCTTAAAAAGAAAGGATTATGAAATTTATGAAATATCTTGCAGTCCTCGCTATGGCACTCTTCGCGCTTTCGTCGTGTGAGACCGATGTCGAGCAGGTACGCATCAATCCCGAGTCGGAGTTTGTAACCCCGATTTTGAGCGAGCAGGGTGACATTGTCATCAACGGTGACAACATCGACGTGGAGTCGATCACCTTCACCTGCTCGGAGGCCGACTTCGGTCAGCCGATCGCCGTCAGCTATAAGCTCTATTTTGAGAAGGACGGCACGGAGACCTTTGTGGCCGAGTCGAACTATCCCGCCATCACGATCGAGAAATCGGATCTGAATGGTAAGGTGGTTAACAACCTGGGCGTAGAGGCCAACTCGGCAGCTACGATCAACGCCTACATCATCGCTTTTGCCGGTGCTTCGGATCTCTCGACCCAGAAGTCGAACACGATTTCGTTCACCGTGCAGACCTTCAAGGCTGCTATGCGCAACTACTACATCTGCGGTGTCTTCAACGGTTGGAATGCCGGTGGTGCTGTAGAGATTTGGGAGAACAAGGGTGGCTCGAATGTCTATGAGGCGATGCTTCACCTCACGGAGGATGCTGCCAACTCGCCGGGTCTCTCGGGCTTCAAGGTGCTCAAGAACCAGGCTTGGGATGGTGGCGAGATGGGTTACGGTAACTTCTCGACGGTAGGTAAGGACTTTACCGCTTCGTCGGATGGTAACCTGGTGCTGCCCGCCGGTATCTGGCACATCACCGTCGACCTGAACAACATGGCTATCGATGCCAAGCAGTATTCGCAGGTCGATGTGATGGGTTCGTTCAACGGTTGGGGTGATCCCGTTGTGATGGAGTACGATCCGACGAACAACATTTGGAAGGCTGCCATCACAGGCGGTTCGGAGTACAAGTTCCGTCTGAACGGCTCGTGGGATATCAACTACGGTGGTGGTACGGAGGCTTCGGAGCTCTATCCCGATGGCTTCGAGCTGGTACAGGGTGCCGGTAATATTCTGGCTCCCGGCTCGGGCAACATCGTTGTCGAGCTGCACGCCAACTGTACGCCGTGGGCAGTAACTTATTCGGCTGCCGAGTAACACAGAAGTAATTGCCAAGCGAGCGGGGGAGGCCCCGTGTCACCCCCGCCCGCTCTTAAAAAACAGAAAATAAAATGAAAATTTTCAGATATTTAACAGCACTGGCAGCGGCAGCGATGACCTTTACGGCTTGCGAGAAGGATCCCGCCGACCTCTATGCCTTGAATGCGACGGCTCCCGTAATGGATAGCCACGCCGATATTCTGCTGACCGAAAGCTCGACCCAGGAGTCGGTGACCTTCTCGTGGAAGGAGGCCCGCAATATGGGTGGCGAGGTAATGTACACGCTCTATGCAACCAACGAGGGTCAGGAGATTTCGCTCACGACCACCAGTGGTACCTATTTTACGACCGGTAAGGATGCTTTCCGCGAGTTGCTGCTTACGGGCTTCAACCTCGAGGCAAACAACAACTTCTCGATCGGTATGTATGTCGAGGCTTCGAATGGCGCTGCAACGCTCAGCTCGGAGGCTATCACGATGAATGTCTTTGTCTATGGTGACTATGTGCCCGCCATCGTTTCGGTTGTCGAGACGGCTCAGGAGGGTGTCGTGCTCACGGAGGCTATGACCGAGAATGTGGAGCTGATCAGCTGGACGGCTGCCCGCTTCGAGTATGGCACCAATCCGCTCTACAAGGTGGAGGTTGTCTATGGCGAGGGCCGTCAGACGCTGGCCGAGGGTATGCCTACAACGTCGTTCGGCATGAACCCCACGACGCTCAACTCGACGCTGATCGCTTTGGGTTGCGTGAAGGAGGCTGCCAACGATGTACAGTTCATCGTGACCTCGTACCTCGAGGGTGAGGGTGCTCCTCAGCTCGAGTCGACGGCCGTAACGGTGACGGTTACCCCCTTCACCCCGTCGTATCCCGAGTTCATTAAGCTTTGCGGTGACTTTGGTGGCCACAGCTGGAAACCGGAGAGCAACCTGCCGATCCTCAAGGGTGATGCCAACACGGGTGTTTACCACGGTCTGATGTCGTACTACGGTGGAACCTACGGTATGAAGATCATCTACACCCATCCCAAGACGCAGGAGACCATTTGGGTCGGTGCCAAGACGGAGGATGGCGTGAACTTCGCGGTAGGTGTTGAGGATAACATCGCTCCCGAGGAGGGCTCGTATGTAGTCTATGTTGACCTTGCCAAGGGCGTGATGACGCTGGGTAAGATCGAGTCGATCGGTCTGATTGGTTCGGCTACGGCCAACGGCTGGGACGGCCAGACGAACTTCACCTACAACGCCGAGACGGGCGCTATGGAGCTCAAGGGCGTATCGCTTGGTGAGGGTGCCTACAAGGTACGTGTGAACGACAACTGGGGCAACCCCTGGGAGGATCCCACGGCCTATAACCTGGGTGGTGATCCCGCCGATATGACCTTCGGTGGTTCTGATATTCCCTCGGAGCCGGGTGTTTATGATGTAACGATGAACCTCTCGACCGATGCAAACTATGCACTGACCTTCACCAAGACGGGTGATGTGGTTATCGATGATCCGATGACCAAGAACTATGGTCTGTGTGGTACGATTACCGATTGGGCTGAGGGTGCTGACCTTGCTTTCGAGAAGGTTGAGGGCGAGGACTACGTCATAGTTAAGAATGTAAAGGTCACGGCCGAGGATGCGTTCAAGGTTCGCGTGGATAACAGTTGGAACGAGAACTATGGTGGTCCGGGTGAGACGAAGCCTTATGTGCTTGCTGTCGATACGAAGGTTGAGTTGGTTGCCGGTGGCCAGGATATGGCGATGGCTGCAGGTTCGTACGACTTCTACTTCTATCCCAAGACGAAGGAGATTATTGCCGTTGTTGCCGGTGGCGAGCTGCCGACTCCCACGGCTGCTTACGCTGTGATTGGTGAGTTCAACAAGTGGGATCTTGCAACGCAGGTACCTATGGAGGAGGCCAACAACGGATATGTTGTAGCCAAGAACTTGAACCTTACCGGCGTGGATATTCCGGGTAATGGTTTCAAGGTGAAGGAGAATGTAGCCAACTGGAATAACAGCTGGGGTTCGGGTTCGATGCTCGAACTGGGTGTTCCGACTGCCGTTTATCACAACGGTGGCAATATGGGTCTTGCTGCCGAGGGTGCCTACGATGTTTACTTCAATGCTGAAAAGCTGCTCATAATCGTGGTAGCTGCCGGTGCCGACGATCCGACGGGTGCAGAGCCTGTTGAGCCGACCGAGACCGTTTATTCGGTAGCAGGTACCTTCAATTCGTGGGGCGAAACGGATATGGCCGATAATGGCGATGGCTTCTTTGTGCTGAAGAACCAGACGGTTGCTGCCGGCAATGCCTTCAAGTTCAAGAAGAACCACTCGTGGGCCGATGCTGACTGCTGGGGTGTTGATGCCGGTGTGACGACGACCGTCGGTGCTGCCATTACGCTTGTGCAGCCCGGTGCCGATATCCCCGTTCCTGCCGAGGGTACGTATGATATCTACTTCAACCCCACGACGGGTGTTGCTTACATTATGAATGTAGGCGAGACGCCGGGTGGTACGACTCCTGCGCCGACCAACGTCTACAGCCTGGCCGGTGATATGAACGGCTGGGCGGCAGGTGATACGACCTATACGCTGACCTCGACCGAGGCAGGTGTCTACACCGTCGAGAACGTTGCCTTGAACGCCAACCAGGGCTTCAAGATTTGTAAGGACTATGATTGGAAAACGAGTTATGGCTTGAGCTCGGGCGTAACCTTCGCCTTCAGCCAGAAGTTGGGCGTGACGAGTGACAACGGTGCCAACATCGTCGTTCCGGGTAAGGGTACCTTCAACATTACCTTCTACGAGACCGATGCGCAGGTGCTTGTTGAGCCCGTAGGCGAGGTGGAGTATCCCAGCGAGGAGCACACCTACAGCTTGGCAGGTACGTTCAACAGCTGGTCGGACACGGATACGACCTATACGCTGATCGAGGGTGAGGAGGGTGTTTACACCTACCAGAATCTTGCGCTGACCGCTGCCGGTGAGTTTAAGATTGTCCGGGATTACGCTTGGACGGTTAGCTACGGTCTGTCTTCGGGTGCTTCGGCTGTCGTAGGCCAGAAGATGGCTGTAACGACTACTGGTGCCAATATCGCTATTGCTGCCGGTACCTACAACATCACCTTCTATGCTGCTTCGAGCGAGTTGCTGATCGAGGCTGTTGGTAGCTCGGAGCCTTCGACGCCGACCGTTTTGCAGTGGGGCAACGATGTTTGGAAGGCAATGCAGGAGAAGTATGGTACGGACGAGACGACCGAGAGCCCGATCGATTGCGGCAATGGCTTGGTATTCAGCCAGGGTAGCGGAAAGGGCGTTAAGTTCGGTGGTAGCGATCCCAATTGCCGTGTGCAGTTGAGCGGTTCGGGCAATGCAACCGAGAAGTGTGTCTTCCTGTTGACCGTTTCGGGTCCCGGTACGATCGCTGTCGATATGCAGGCCAGCGGCTACAAGGAGGGTGAGACCCGCAAGATGGGTATCGCCATCAATGGTACCGACACGGCTTCGGATGGCTACTTCGCCGATCCCGATGCACGCACGGTCTATACGGTAGATTGCTCGTCGGCTACGGCCAATTCGGTGATTGCAATCTATAGTATGAAGAGCGGTATCAACATCTTCGATATTAAGTGGACGCCTGCTCAGTAATGTGATTTTTCCGACCCGCCTGCCCGAATAAAAAAGGGTAGGGGGTCGTGTTTAGGCCGATGCGCTTTGATCGGCGCATCGGTCACCAAGCGAATAAAAAACAAAAACAGTTAGATTATGAGAAAGTTTTTCGATGCGTTGCGTGTAGCAACACTTTTAGCCGCCCTGGCACTCTTTACGGCCTGCGGCGGCGATGGGGGCACGGATGAGCCCGAAAATCCCGGTACCAACATCACGGAGTTGACGGTAGCTCCCACTTCGTTCAATTTTGCGGCCGAGGGTGGTCAGCAGGATGTCACCATCGAAGCTCCTGCCGGCTGGTCGGCCACCTCGAGCGATTGGTGCTACCTGACCCCGAAGCAGGGTGCGAAGGGTAAGACCGTAGCCAAGGTGGTTGTCAAGGCCAACGAGGGCGCCGAGCGTTCGGCTACGCTCTCGGTTACCGCCTCGGGTGGTTACTCGGCCTCGATCGAGGTGAAGCAGACGGCTGCAGCGATCTCGGCCGATGCCGTGATTGCCGAGCCCGATCAGTGGGACGGCAAGACGCGTGGTAACATGATTTACGAGATTTTGGTCTATGCCTTCGCGGATAGCAACGGCGACGGTGTGGGCGACTTCCAGGGTATCATCAACAAGATGGACTACATCGAGAAGCTCGGTGCTGGTGCTCTGTGGCTCTCGCCGATTCATCCGGCCGACTCCTACCACGGCTACGATGTGCAGGACTACACGACCGTAAATCCGAAGTTCGGTACGATGGCCGATTTCGAGAATCTGGTCAATGCTGCTCACGAGCGCAATATTAAGATCTATTTGGACTATGTAGTAAATCACACGGGTAAGGGCCACTCCTGGTATACCGATGCACTTGCTAAGGGTGAGGCAAGTGACTATTGGGATTGGTATTGTCTGTCGTATAACCCTGCTGCCGACATCGCTGCAGGCAAGTTTACGATGGTCACTACCTACAATTCTCAGGAGTGGCTGACTCCCGTGGATATGGCTGTTCCCGAGACGAAGACCCACCGCTATAAGTTCTCGATCTACGCTCCGAACGGCAAGCCGCAGTCGCTGACCGTCAACGAGACGACCGAGGCGGCTCAGGCCGACAATAGCGATACGAGCGTCAATATGTTCCTCTGGTATGGAGAGACGGGTGCAGCACATCGCATGTACAGCGTGGGTAACAACACCTACGAGTTGGTGTGCGACTTCCTCTCGCCGTGGGGCTTCTTGGTACGCACCTCGAACACGACGTGGGACGGTGGTACGAAGTATGGCGGCAATGGCGCCTATCTGACCGTTGGCGAATCCTATGCACTCAACAATTCGACCGCTGCCGATATCCAGTTCGACTACATGAAGTCGCTCAAAATCTTTGCCCCGATTTTCGGTGCATGGATGCCCGAGCTGAACTACGGTCCGATCAACAACCTCGCTTCGAACGAGCCCTACAAGACGATCATCGCCTCGGCCAAGGGTTGGCTCGATAAGGGTGTCGACGGCTTCCGTCTCGATGCCGCCAAGCACGTCTACGGTATTTGGAATATCGACTCGCGCGACTACACCTTCTGGACGAAGTTCCACGGCGATCTGAACGCCTACTACAAAACCAAGCCGCAGTACAACGGTGAGGATCTCTATATGGTTGCCGAGATCTTCAGCGGTACGAACGAGGTGGTGGGCTTTGCCCGCAATACGCCTCTGTCGTGCTTCAACTTCGACTTCTGGTGGAATGTCCTCCCCGCAGGCCTCAATGCCGGTAAGGGACGTGATATCGCCTCGGGTCTGAAGAGTATCCAGACGCAGCTCAAGAATGCCAAGTCGAGCTACATTGACGCCGTGAAGCTGACCAACCACGATGAGGATCGTGCCGGCACGGGTCTGGGTAACAATGTGAACCGTATGCGTATGGCCGGTTCGCTGCTCTTGACCCTCTCGGGTCGCCCCGTGGTCTACTACGGCGAGGAGCTCGGTTACACGGGTTCGAAGGAGGGTGGCGATGCCTATATTCGTCAGCCGATGAAGTGGACGCAGAGCGAGTATGCCGAGTATTCGGGTGCTGTGCTCCCCTCGTTCGACAACTTCAAGAGCGTTGCCGACCTGGAGAAGAACGACGAATCGATCCTGGCTGCTTACCGCACCTTTGGTCAGCTGCGCAACATCTACCCCGCGATGACCGAGCTGGGTTCGTTGACGGCCTGCTACAACTCGTCGAGCTATCCGGCTGCTCTTTCGGCCTTCTACCGCGAGTACAACGGCCAGAAGATGCTCGTGCTGCACAACGTTGCGGGTCAGCCCATCGAGTTTACGATCTCGGACACGACCAAGAAGGCTGTTGCCGTGATGGGCGATGTAACGAAGGTGGACAAGAAGATCACGATGGAGGGCTTCTCGAGCGTTGTCTTCCTGCTTTAATAGGATTTTTTAACCCGAAAACAAACGTATGCGATGTTGAAACGCTGGCTCACGATGCTCCTGATGGCTGCCGCCTTGGTGGCCTGTGGCGGTAGTGGTGATGATCCGGTCGAGCCGACCCCCGAGCCGACTCCCACACCGACCCCTACGCCCGATCCGGAACCCGATCCCGACCCCATCGTAACCCCCGAGTACTTCTCGACGGGCTTCATGAAGGGCTCGACGATGTGCTTCGCGCAGTATCTGCTCGATTTTGGGCTGACCTATTGCGAGAATGGCACGGCAACGGATCCCTACCTCTCGATGAAGAACCACGGAGCCAACATTGTGCGCCTGCAACTCAACTTCGAGGCCTTCCCCAAGTACGACAATACGACCATCGATTGGGGTGATTACAACCGCGTGTTGGCCGACGCCAAGAAGGCCAAGGCCAACAAGCTCGATCTGCTCCTCACGCTCAAACCCGATGCCGACAGCTACACCGCCTCGAGTACGGACCACAACCTGGTCCCTGCCGCCTGGAAGGGGCTGAGCGACGAGGCGCTGGGCGAGAAGCTCTACGAGTGGGTCTACGAGACCCTTGTCAAGCTGGCCAAGGAGGAGATCTATCCCCGCGTGGTGGCGGTGGGCAACGAGGTCAACATCGGCTTTCTGAAGCCATCGGCTTCGGCTGCCTCGGATGGTGCGCGTACGGGTAAGTTGCTTGCCTACGGTTTCCGTGCCGTACGCGACTATGCCAAGCTCTACAACCCCAATGTCAAGACCCTGCTCCACATTGCCAACCCGGCCAAGGTGGTGAGTTATGCCACGAGCATCTCGCAGGGGGGAGGCTCTGATTTCGACCTGATCGGTGTCTCGTGGTACCCCGGCACGGATATCGGCCACACGTTGCCCTATCAGTCGATGACCCAGCTGGCCGAGATCTGCAAGAAGGACTACGATGCACAAGCCGTGATCCTCGAGACGGCCTACAGCGGCCTTTCGTGCAACAGCAGCGCAGGAGCGTGGATGGGCGACTGGTGTGACAATGCCTACAACTATCCCGATTGGAACGAGGCGAACAACGCCGTGAATTACACCCCGGCCAAGCAGCGTGCCTGGCTCAAGGCTCTGGCCGAGGCGATCAAGGCGGGCGGTGGTGCCGGCGTGATTACCTGGGGTACGGAGTCGCTGCCCGACCGGATTACCGACTCGTCGAGCGGTGCTCGCCAGTATGGCTTCTATACCTATCCTGCGGCCTGGGCCAACGGCTCTACGTGGGAGAACAACTCCTATTGGGATTGTGCCAATAACAACAACCTCACCGAGGGTATCGACTGGATGAAAGATGTAGCGGAGTAACCACGCGCTTCCGAAAGAAAGACTAAAACAAACAACCGATATGAAAAAACTACTCTTGCTCTGCTGTGTGGCTCTGACGGCCTGTGGTGGGGCGCTCTTCACGGGTATGGCTCCCGAGGCGCTCCAGTCGCCGATTCTGCCGCTGCGTCTTTACGAGGCTCAGCAACACTGCTTTTTGACCGACTACCTGCCCACGTGGGAGGGTGCCGACTCGCTGACCACCACCTCCGAGGCGCTTGCCTTGCGCCCCTTGACCGAGGATTGGACGGAGTTCGAGGTGGCAACCGAAGCTCCCGAAGTGGCCGCCTCGATCGAGGCCTGGAAGGGTGGCGAGAAGTGTGCCATTGTGGTGCTGCGTGGTGCGCGTAACGCCCATGCTGCGCTCTTTACGACGGGCAATATGATGCGCATGGTGGCTGTCGAGGCCTCGGAGCGTCCTGTCGAGATTGTGGCCATGTGGCAGAACTGCCG
>JAUMXM010000007.1:0-47712 GCA_030529085.1 Rikenellaceae bacterium
AAGGGTGCCCTTACAGTAACGTCATAGCGAGGAGCTGCAAGCGACGTGGCTATCTCGCCGAGAAGTGTGGCGGTCGTGGGGATAAAAAAGCCCCTCCCGAGTGGGGGAGGGGCTTGTGCGGTGTGCTGTTAGCAATTCATGCCGCCGCAGCAGTGGATCGTCTGGCCCGTGACATAGGCCGAGAGATCCGAGGCGAGGAAGAGAGCCACCTTGGCCACATCCTCGGGTGTGCCGCCACGACGCAGGGGAATCGCCTTGGCCCACTGCTCGCGTACCTCCTCAGGCAGGGCAGCGGTCATATCGGTGATGATGAAACCCGGAGCGATCGAGTTGGCGCGGATGCCGCGCGGACCCATCTCCTTGGCAATCGACTTCGCCAGGCCGATCAGACCCGCCTTCGAGGCCGAGTAGTTGCACTGGCCGGCGTTGCCGCTCACGCCCACAACCGACGACATGTTGATAATCGAGCCACCACGCTGGCGCGCCATAATCGGGGTGCAGGCGTGGATGAAGTTGAAGGCCGACTTGAGGTTCACCGTCAGCACGGCATCCCACTGCTGCTCGCTCATGCGCATCATCAGCGTGTCGCGCGTGATGCCGGCGTTGTTGACCAGGATGTCGATGCGGCCAAACTCCTCATGGATTTGCTTTACGACCTCGTGCGTAGCCTCAAAGTCGGCAGCATTTGAGGCGTAGCCCTTGGCTTTGATGCCGAAGGCGGCCAGCTCCTCCTCGGTAGCCTTCGCGGTCTCGTTGATTTCGATGTCGGTAAAAGCGATGTTCGCACCCTGACGGGCAAACTCGACGGCGATGGCCTTGCCGATGCCGCGTGCAGCACCCGTGATGAGTGCAGTCTTTCCTTCGAGCAGTTTCATATCTCTTTTGTTTTTTTAGTGTGTTCTACTTCTCGTAGCGGCGTAACGCCACGCAGGCATTGTGGCCGCCGAAGCCCAGCGAGTTGGAGATGGCTACCTCCACACGACGCTCGCGCGCCACATTGGGGGTGTAGTCCAGGTCGCACTCGGGGTCGGCCTCCTCGAGGCCGATCGTCGGCGGAATCACGCCGTCGTGCAGGGCCAAGGCCGAGGCAATGAGCTCCACGGCACCCGCAGCACCCAGCAGGTGGCCCGTCATCGACTTCGTCGAGCTGATCGAGGCGTTGCGGGCCGTCTCCTCACCCAGGGCGAGCTTCAGGGCCAGCGTCTCGGTCTTGTCGTTGAGCGGCGTCGAGGTGCCGTGCGCGTTGACGTAGAGCGCCTCGGTCGGCTTGTAGTCGGCCTCGCTCAAGGCCTGGCGGATGGCGCGCGAGGCGGGTCCGGCATCGGGGCGGGGCGCGGTGTAGTGGTAGGCATCGCAGGTGTTGCCGTAGCCCACCACCTCGGCGATGATCTCGGCACCGCGTGCCAGGGCGTGCTCCAGCTCCTCGAAGATGAGGATTCCGGCACCCTCGGCAATCACAAAGCCGTTGCGATCCTTGCTGAAGGGGATCGAGGCGTGCGTGGCATCCTCCGAGGTCGAGAGGGCCTTGCTGTTGGCAAAACCGCCGATTGCGAGGGCGTGTACGGCCGCCTCCGAGCCACCCGTGATGATGGCGTCGGCATAGCCGTGCTTGATGGCGCGGAAGGCCTCGCCCGCCGTGTTGGTCGAGGTGGCGCAGGCCGAGACGGCTGCCAGGCTCGGACCCTGGGCGTTGAAGCGGATCGCCACGTTACCCGATGCGATGTTCGAGATCATCATCGGGATGAAGAGGGGCGAGATGCGCTTTGCACCCTCTTCGAGGAGCGTGCGGGTCTGCTCGACAAAGGTGGTCATGCCGCCGATACCCGACCCGATGTAGACGCCGAGGCGCTCGGGGTCGATGTTGCGACCCGCCTCCAGGCCGCTGCGCTCCATCGCCTCGATGGCCGCTGCAACAGCAAATTGGCAGTAGCGGTCGCTGCGACGGATGTCGCCGGCAGCCAACCCGTGGTCGGTACCGTTGAAGGCCTTGACCTGACCGGCCACTTTCACGGTCATCTCCTCCGTGATTCCCTCGATGGGGGCAATGCCGCAGTAGCCCTGCTGCAAATTCTTCCAAAATTCGTCGAGCTGCTTGCCGACGGGCGTGATGACACCCATACCGGTGATCACGACACGTTTGGTTGTTTCTTGTTTCATATTTTCTGTGTTTAATTGCTGGTTTTGACCCGTTTAGATCGCTGTGCGACCTCTCGCGAGTGGTTAATCATTTTCTAAATCACAGAAATTTGCTTACCTTCGTCGCAGAAAACAACAGCTATGGAAGTACCCAGAATCTTGTTGCGTCGCAAGTATTTGATGGAGTCCATCCTCTTTGTGGCGCTCTTTTCGGTCATCTTTATGACCCTCTACAGACCCTTCTCGGATACGGCGTGGTTCGGTTTTGTACCCCAACAACGCCTCTTCGTTACGCTCTGTTTCTATCTCGTGGCCGTCGCTGCTATGATTCTAAGCAAGCAACTCATGGCACACATCTTCCTCGCGCGTGCTCTCACGATGCGCACCTACCTGGTGTGGCTCACCGGTGAATCGGTCCTCATCGCCCTGATCTATGCGGGCTTCACGGTCATCTTCGGCCTGCGAGGCGACAGCTTCGATTGGGCGCTCGTGGGGCGCATTGTCTTGTGTGTTGTGCTGATCCTCGCCATCCCGAATGCAATCTTGATCCTCTACGGTGCCTACCGTGTGCAGACCGAGGAGCTGAACCTGATGCGCAAGCTGTTGGCTACGCGCACGGTCGAGCCCGAGCCCGAGTCGCGCACCCTCCATTTTGTCGATAACAACGATATTCAGCGTGTCTCGTTCGAGGAGGAGGATATCTTCTACATCGAGTCGCAGGACAACTATGTGCGCATCTACTACGCCTTAGAGGGTCGTCTGGTGAGCTATATGCTCCGCTGTCGTACCCAAAAGGTCGAGGAGGCGTTGCAGGCAACATCGCTGGTGCGTTGTCACCGCTCCTACCTGGTCAATACGCGCAAAATCAGCCACTACAAGATGGAGCACGATCGTGCAAAAATAACACTTTCGCACGAGAATGCCAAGCAAATTCCTGTTTCAAAGAGCTATTATCGGCAGATAACCGACCTGCTGTCGGCTACCGAACCGCAACTTTTTTCCAAGTCGTTATAGACCCGCTGCGGCGGCTTGTTGCTCGAGGAATTCTTCGTCGAGCTGCTCGATTGTGGCCTCGTGGGCCGCAAGTGTTGCCGCGCAGAGGGTGGTGTAGTGTCGGGCCGAGGTGCGACTGCGCTCGTCGTCTCTACGCTCGTTCAGCAGCAGGGTCATCAGAGTCGTAGCGCCGCACTCGACCAGTCGTCGGGCGTGGAACTCGAGGCTTCGTTCACTGCGCGCCTGCACCACAGCGATGAGGCGTTCGGTGCGCTCGACGAGTTGCAGGAGCTGCTCACTGCCCAGCTTCTCGGCCCGTTCGCGCAGGTGGGCTGCGAGCGAACCATCGGCCACATACTTCATTGCAGCCACCACCTGCATCTGCGAGGTTCCCTCGTAGATGGTCACCACGCGGGCATCGCGGTAGAGGCGTTCGATCGGGAAGTCGCAGGTGTAGCCTGAGCCGCCAAAGACCTGCAGCGCATCGTAGGCGATGCGGTTGCAATCCTCACCCGCCATCAACTTCAACAAGGGGGTAAACATATCGGCCAGGCGTTGGGCGCGTTTGAGCGCTTGGCGCTCTTCGCCCTGCAACCCCTCGCGCTGGAGCTTCAAGCCAAGCGATTGGCTGCAATCGACCTCGTGGGCCGTGGCGTAGAGCAGGGCTCGTGCGGCATCGATGCGGGTGCGCATCCCGAGCAGCAGCTCGGCGATGGGGGCCATTTGGGCAATCGGACGCCCGAACTGGTGACGCTGGGTGGCGTAGTGTGCAGCCTCGCGGAAGGCCGCCTCGGCCAGGCCGACCGACTGCGCACCAATCCCCAGACGGGCGGCATTCATCAGCGACATCACATAGCGGATAAGTCCCATGCGGCGTGTGCCGATCAGCTCGGCGGGGGCATCCTCGAAGTGGAGCTCACAGGTGGCCGAGCCGCGAATTCCGAGCTTCTTCTCCAGGCGGCGTACCGTCACTCCGCCCGAGGCGCGCTCCACGACAAAGAGCGAGAGTCCGCGCGCATCGCTTGTGCCCGCCTCGGTGCGTGCCAGGACTAGCTTCAGGTCGGCATCACCATTCGTAATAAAGCGCTTCACGCCATTCAATAGCCACGTTTGGCGCTCCTCGCACCAGGTGGCGCGCAGCATGGCCGCTTGGAGATCGCTGCCGGCATCAGGCTCGGTCAGGTCCATCGAGCAGGTGGCACCCTCGCTCACGCGCTTCAGCAGGCGCTCTTGTTGCTCCTCGGTGCCAAAGGCGGCGATGGTCTCGGCGCAGTTCTGCAGGGCCCAAAGGCAGGCAAAGCCGCCATCGGCACGCGCCACCATCTCCGAGGCCATCACAAAGAGGGTCGTCGGGAAGTTCAGCCCTCCGAAGCGACGCTTGAGAGTCATGCCATAGAGCCCCGCCTCGACCAGCGCGCGGTGGTTTTCGAGGGTCTTGGGGGCATAGCTGACGCGCCCCTCGTGGCAAACAGGGCCCGTGAGGTCCACCTCGCGAGCATTGGGGGCGATTCGCTCGGCGCAAATCTCGCCCAGGAGCTGCATCGCTGTGCGGTAGCCTGCCACAGCCTCCTCGGCTGTGCGCGGAGCAAAGTCGAAAAGCTCGGACTCACCAAAATCCCCCTCGCGCAGGGTCGCCAGGCGGTGAAACACATCGCGTTGCAGCTCGCGCTCCAGGCGGTCGTTATCGGTATAGAAATTAGCCATTTTTTCGCGCTGTTAAGTGGGTAATCAGCTTTTCGGTCACCTCGCGGACATCGCCCACGATCGTATAGTCGGCGATGCGGAAGATGGCCGCCTCGGGGTCGTTGTTGATCGCCACGATGCATGCCGCACGCTCGATGCCGATCGTGTGGAGCACCTGCCCCGAGATGCCGAAGGCGAGGTAGAGGTGCGGAGAAATCGTGAGCCCCGTCTGCCCGATCATTCGCTCGTGGGGGATGAAGCCGGCATCGACCGCAGGGCGTGTGCCTCCGATTTCGGCACCCAGCAGTGCGGCCAGGTGCTCGATGCGGGCGAAGTTCTCCTTGGAGCCTACGCCGAAGCCGGCTGCCACCACGCAGGGAGCCTCGGAGAGGGAGGTCGGTTGCGGTGTGGTGCGATCGAGCATCGGGAGCAGCTTGTCGAGCAACGCTCCGAGCGATTGCGTATCGCTCTCGACGGCCTGTTGTAGCCGCTTCGGGGGCCTTGTCGCGTGGGGTGAGCTCGTCACCACCTCCTCGTTGGGGGTGGCGACGGCTGCACGACGCTGCTCGGCAAGCAGCAGCTTGATATTTCTCGGTGCGTTAAGCATACATAAAGCGTTTGATGCTTCCCTTGGGGGTCTTGGCGAAGGGCTCGCTCATCAGCTCGTAGTCGATGACGGCCGAGTAGGTGGGAATCTGACGATTGAGTGTGTCGAGGTTCTCGCGCATGAGCTGCTGCAGGGTCGCATGGTCAATCTGATGGCGCACGGCAAGATCCTGGTTGGGGACAATGAGGGCTATGAGGCGGCTCTGGCGCTGCACGATGATCGACTCGGCGACATAGGGCAGGGCGTTGAGTACCACCTCGATCTCCTCGGGGAAGATGTTTTGGCCATTCTCCGAGAGGAGCATGCTCTTGCAGCGACCCACCAGGAAGAGGGTGCCGTCACGATCGACCAGCGCCAGGTCACCCGTATGGAAGAAGCCCTCCTCGTCGAAGGCCATCTTCGTAGCCTCGGGGTTCTTGTAGTAACCCTTGAAGACATAGGGACCCTTGACCGCGAGTTCGCCGGCGCGACGCTCCGGGTCGGGCGAGTCGATGCGAATCCGATACCGTTTGAGGTACTCGCCGCACGACTTGAGCTTGTAGTTGCCCAGCTTGCCCAGCGAGATGACGGGGGCGCACTCGGTCATGCCGTAGCCCGTCACAAAGGGGATGTTGAGCTTCTTGGTCATCAGCTCCTCGAGGTGAGCCGGAATGGCGGCACCACCCGTCACGAGCACCTCGCAACGGCCACCAAACGAGGCCATGAAGATCGTGCGCAACGCCTCGCAAAAGTCGGGGTGGTTGCGGTAGTCGGCCAGACGCTCGGCACCCGTGCGGCTCTGGGTAAATTCGCCGATCGTGTACTCGAGCATCTTGCTCAAAATCAGGGGTACGGCGAAGAAGAGGCGCGGGCGCACCTCCTGCAGGGCACCCTTCAGGGTGGCAGGGATGGGCAGCGCGGCCAAAATTGTGAGGTGCATACCGCAGCACAGCGGGGTGATGCCGTCGACCGTCAGACCGAAGATGTGGGCCAGGGGGAGGATGCTGAGGTAGCCCTCGCCACGGTGGAAGGGGAAGGCGGGGATGATATCCTCGACGTTGGCCGAGAAGTTGCCGATCGAGAGCATCACACCCTTCGGGTTGCCC
Organism: Rikenellaceae bacterium; assembly: GCA_030529085.1. Taxonomy (GTDB): domain Bacteria; phylum Bacteroidota; class Bacteroidia; order Bacteroidales; family Rikenellaceae; genus Alistipes. The sequence continues at coordinate 6,505 of JAUMXM010000007.1, forward strand.
GTCGAGCCCGAGGTGTAGTTGATGCCGCAAATCTCGTCGGCGGGGCGGTCGGCGTAGCAAACATCCTGCGGCTGCAGGCCGTTGGGGTGACAGGCGGCAAAGCGCGCGCTGCGCGCCTCGAAGCGCTCCTTGAAATCACCGCGCGCCGCTAACAGCTCGCCCGTCGTCAGGTCGATGACACCCAGCAGTTGGGGCATCGCCTCCAGCTCCATCTTCTCGAAGTTGGCGCGCTCGGTGTAGAGCAGGCGGCTGTCGGAATGGTCTGTGAGGTTCTGCGTATCGACGGGGGTGTAGCCGTTGAAGAGCTGCACGGCGACATAGCCTCCCGTGACGGCAGCCATGAAGGTGGTGATCCAGTTGGCGGTGCTGTGGGCGTTGAGGGCGATCTTGTCGCCCGGCTGCAACCCCGCCTCGCGCCACAACAGGTGCAGGGTCTCAATCTCGGCGGCCAGCTCCGCATAGGTGATCGGCTGCTGGCGGTAGTTGTTCAATGCAGGTTGCTCCCAGCACTCGCGTACCGAGTTCTCGAAGCGTTTTACGAATGAAGTCATCTTTTTTGCGTGTTTAATTGCGTATAATTTCGACTCGAATTTCGGCGGCAAAGATATAGGCAAAGGCGGAACCCGGAATCGCTCCGAGCGCCGAAAGTGGCCAATGGAGTGCCTCGGAGGGGGTTTTGTGGCGAATGGGGAATTTTCTGGGGTGAACGAGAGGTAGGGGGGGGATTAAAAATTGGGAGTTTGAAAGAGCTAAGGCGACTAAGGGGGCTAAAGGAAACTTTAGCTACCCTTAATTACCCTTTTCCACTTTAATCCCGCTTCGCGGTCTTGACTTTGCTCCGGCTCGGCATTGTCTGCAAGCAGCCATTGCCCTCGCCTTAATCGCAAAGTTGCGCTTTCCACTTTTTTTTTGTATTTTTGGCAAATACTAAACTTAAAGATGCAATGAAACGACTCTTTTTCTCTTTTTTGGCACTTATGACCGCAATAGCAACCGAGGGTGTGGCGCAACCGAATGAGCGTCTGCTGACGATGGAGGAGGCGGTGTTGGGCCGCGGCCTGGCCATCGAAAACATCCAATGCACCTGGCGTTCGAATGGCGCAAGCTACACCGTCATCGAGGGCAAGGAGCTCTATGATGTAAACCCCGAAACCAACGAGCGCAAGCTCCTGACCACCCTCGAGAAGATGAACCGCATCGTGGGTGCCGACCTGAAGCGCATCCCTGCACACACCCTCACGGGCAAGGGTACGCTCCGCTTCTACGCCGGGCGTGAGCTGGTGGGCTTCGACACGAATGTCGATACGATGATCCACCGCTTCCCGATTCCCGAGGGGGCGCAGAACCTCCGCTATGCCGACGAGGGTCGCTTCCTCTTTACGCGCGAAAACAACCTCTATCACACCGAGCGTGATGGGTCGGTCTATGCCATCACCGAGAATGCGGACAAGAACATCGTCAGCGGTCAGTCGGTGAGCCGCAACGAGTTTGGTATCGTGGGGGGTATGTTCCCGGCACCCGACAAGATTCAGGTCGCCTTCTTCCAAAAGGATGAGAGTAATGTAAAAACCTTCCCCCTACTTAATATTAATACGCGTACGGGTGAGTCGGTCGAGATCAAATACCCGATGGCGGGCATGGCCTCCGAGAAGGTGCGCCTTGGTATCTACAACTACGAGACGCGCAAGACGGTATGGGTCGAGCCGACCGACTTCGACGAGGAGCGCTACCTGACCTGCATTTCGTGGGGTCCCGACTCGAAAACGGTCTATATTCAGGTGCTCGACCGCGCCCAGAAACACATGCACCTGAACGCCTACAGTGCCGAGGATGGCAGCTTCATCAAGACGATCCTTGCCGAGGAGAACGAAAAGTATGTCGAGCCGCAGTTCGACCTGCACTTCATCAAGGGTGAGCCCGAGAAGTTTATCTACACCACCTCGAATCGCGACGGCTGGCGCAACCTCTACCTCTGCTCGCTCGCCGATGGCTCGATCGAGCGTCTGACGAAGGTCGATGCCGATGTCGAGCTGGTTGCCGTGCACGGCCGTTACCTCTATTATTATACGACCGAATTTTCGCCCGTCGAGCGTCACCTGGTGCGCCTCGACCGCAAGACGGGTAAGACGTTGCGCCTGACCACCGAGCCGGGTGTCCACCTCTGCACCATCAGCCCCGATGGTCGCTACTTCTTCGACAGCTACTCCTCGCTGGATGTTCCCCGCGTGGTGCGCATTGCCCAAACCGACGGCAAGAAGAGCCGCGAGCTGCTGCGTGCCGAGGATCCCTCGAAGGAGCTGAACTATGGCACGATCGAGTTGGGTACGGTCAAGAGTGCCGACGGCAACTACGACAACTACTACCGCCTGATCAAGCCCCACAACTTCGACCCCGCGAAGAAGTACCCCGTGATCCTCTATGTCTATGGAGGCCCCCACTCGCAGATGGTGACCAACTCGTTCCAGGCACAGCTGCGCCGTTGGGAGATGTATATGGCCCAGCGCGGCTATGTGGTCTTCGTGATGGATAACCGCGGCACGACCAATCGCGGCTTGGCTTTCGAGCAGGCGATCCATGGTCAGTGTGGCAAGTGTGAGATGGCCGACCAGATGGCGGGCCTCGAGTGGCTTCTCGCCCACGAGTGGTGCGATCGCGACCGCGTGGGTGTCCACGGCTGGTCCTATGGTGGCTTTATGACCATCTCGCTCATGACGAACTACCCCGAGGTGTTCAAGGTGGGTGTTGCGGGTGGCCCCGTGATTGATTGGAAGTGGTACGAGGTGATGTATGGCGAGCGCTATATGGATCACCCCGAGAAGAACAAGGAGGGTTACGCCTCGACGAGCCTGCTGCCCATGGCCGAGAAGCTCGAGGGTAAGCTCCTGATCTGCCAAGGCGCCATCGATCCGACGGTGGTATGGCAGCACAGCCTGAACTTCGTGGAGTGCTGCATCAAGGCGGGTGTACAGGTCGATTACTTCCCCTATCCGACCCACGAGCACAATGTGATGGGCAAGGATCGCATCCACCTGATGCAGAAGGTGACCGACTACTTCGAGGACTATCTGCGCTAACCGATTCAGAATAGGCTCTGTAGCCCTACTGCGAACTGATTAGTACCCGACAAGCTCTTGTCGGGTGCTTTTTTTTTCTGTTTGTGTGGATTTTTCGGATTTTTGTTGTATTTTCGCAACTCCTAGAGTTAAGAAATTGTTAAATTTCAAGACTGAAAGAGTTAAAAACCAATTAAATACCTTAAAAAAATGAAAAGTTTCTTCCAAAAATTCGCGGTCGTAGCATTGCTGCTGACGGCCGTTATGGGCTGGTCGTGCGAGGAGTGTGACCACGTTCCCTATGATGACACGGAGATCAAGGAGCAGATTGCCGACCTGTACAACAAGTTGGCTACGCTCGAGGCCAAGCTTTCGGCCGAGATGGAGGCGCTGAATGCCATGTTGAGCGGCAAGGCACTCGTTACTGCGGTAACGACCGACACGGCCGGCAACACGGTTATCGAGCTCTCGAACGGCAAGAAGATCACGGTGTATGCCGAGTATCAGCCCGACGCGCTCCCCACGAACCTCGTTTATGTGATCGAGCAGGATGGTGAGATGGTATGGGCTACCTATGGCTCGAACGGTCAGCTGACGCCGATTCTCGACAGTGAGGGTCAGCCGATTCCCGTTATTGCCGAGATTCCCCAGATCCAGTTCCGCATGACGGACGACGTGATCGAGATTTCGATCGACGGTGGTACGACCTGGACCGCTACGGGTGTGTCGGCCGAGGCCCTGCAGGAGGCTCTCAAGAACCACGACTGCACCCTCATCAAGTCGGTTGAGGAGAAGGACGGCGTTGTTGTGATCACGCTCCAGACGGGCGAGACCTTCGAGGTGAATATGGCCGTTGAGGCCGACTTCGGTATCAAGTCGGGTAAGGTTTACTTCGCCGCTGACGAGACCAAGTACTTCGAGCTCGAGACGACGGGTATTACCGATGTTGCCGTGATGGATACGCCTATGGGCTGGACGGCTGCTGTCAACGCGCTTGGCGATATGCTGCGTGTAACGGCTCCCGCCGAGGGTGTTGATGCACAGATCGAGGGTTATGTACGTCTGCTCGGTATCTCGGAGGAGGGCAAGAGCTACGTTGGCAAGCTCTTCGTTTCGTGCAGCAGCGAGGTGCTGACCCTGACGACCGACTTCGAGAACAACATCATCGTAAACAACCAGGGCAACAACAACTATGTGCTGGGTATGATGCCCGCTGCCGAGTTCGATGCTGAGGCTGTTGCCGAGGAGCTGCAGAACGGTGGCGCCGCCCTGAAGTACAAGAATATCGGCTACGAGTGGTATTCGACGAAGACGATTCCCGCCGCCGATCTCTACCAGGAGCTCTACGAGGCCGAGATGCCGATCGAGTCGTATGTAATCTGGCTGGCTACCTATACCGAGGCTTGGGACAATGAGGTTGGTGACTATGTACTGACCTTCAACGTGCTTTCGGGTGCAGACCTGATCTACACCGACTACGCTCCCCTCTATGTGACGGTAACGGGTACGACCACCTTCAATAGCGTGAATGTGGATGTGCATGTGGATGGTTGCCCCTCGTTCATCCTCAATGTGATGCAGGGCGATAACAACCCGATGGAGATGAACTTCAGCTATTGGAAGCAGGGCCATAGCTGGGCTTCGATTGGCGACGAGCTGCAGACCCCCTACGAGTATACGGGTTCGATCACGGGTCTGCCGAACGACGGTCTGGAGTTGCTGCCGGGTCGCACCTACAAGATCGGTATCCTGCCTTTGATGGAGGGCAAGGAGAAGGCCGAGTATGTGCTGGAGGATATCCGCTACTTTACGTTCACGACCGCACCGCTTGTTGCAGGTGGCGAGACGACGGTAACCAATACGGTCGAGACGTTGGAGTACACCGAGATGCAGTTCACGCTGAAGACCTCGGAGAACACGTCGATGATCTACTACGCTGCACTGAAAGAGGAGGCTGCTGCTGCCCTGACGAGCGATGAGCAGATTGCCGAGTACCTGCTTACGAATGGTTATATTGTTCGTGCCGAGAATGGTGTTGCTACGGCCAACTTCTTCATTGAAGCTCTTCAGCCGGGTGAGAAGCGTGTGATTATCGCTTTTGCTGCCGATGCCGAGGGTAAGTATGGTACGATCTACAAGGAGACTTTCCAGACCAAGACGCTTGACTTCACCGATGCTGTGACGCTGAACCTCGAGAAGCTGGCAGCTGCCGATGCGATGGCTGCTGCTACGTCGGCTCAGTTCAAGTTTACGGCCGAGGGTGCTACGACCTACTTCTACCGCAACTTCCGCGCTTCGCAGTGGGCTAACTACACCCTCGATGAGGTAGCTACCGAGCTGGCTCTGCATGAGAGCTACAACGTGAAGGAGGAGCCGAGCGGTGAGATCGATCTGACGGGTCTGACGACCGGTGAGACCTACTACTTCGCTGTATTGGCCCAGGTAACCGTGGATGGCGAGACTACCTTCACGCAGATGAAGTACATCGAGTACACCCCCACCTTTACGGGTACGGTAATTCCTGCTACGGATCCCAAGTGGGAGGCTTCGAAGCCGACCGTAACGGCTACGGCTGCCGAGGCTGGCTTCAAGCCCATCACCTACACGGTAATCCCCGCTGCCAATACGAAGGTTTCGGGTGGTCTCTATGCCAACTCGACGATGAGCAGCAAGACGGCTGCGGAGCAGATCGTTTACATCTGCACTGGTTCGAGCATCCTCACGCCGATCAAGGATGTAACCGAGGAGACGACCAAGACGGCTTCGAAGAATACTACCACGACCAGCGTCTTCGTAACGTGGACCGATGCCGATGGTAACTACTACGAGCCGATGAAGGTGGTAGCTGAGATTGTTGCTGCCGAGTAACACGCTCAAAGACGATAAAACGAAGAGCCGACTGCTGATGCAGTCGGCTCTTTTTGTGTTGTGTGGTGTTGTGAGCTATTCGCGCAGGCGGTAGTAGCCGCGTAAGCCCCACACCAGGCAGGAGGTCATCACCCAGCGTGAGAGGAGAATCACCCACCAGATGCCGCCGATTGAGGCGTAGAGCAGCAGGTCTTCAAGGTTGCTGTGCGAGATGCCGATGTGGGTGTTTAGGAGGTTGATTTCGCGGCGCGAGATGTTTCCCTGTGCTACCTCGTCGAGCATCGCTGCCGAGCCGTACGAGAGGCCGATGACGTTGGCCACAATCCAGAGGAAGGAGCATTTCTCAGGCAGGCCGAAGAGAGCGAGCAGGGGGCGCAGGAGGCGCGAGAGGCGCGCCATAACCCCGAATTCGTAGAGGATGCGTTGCAGGATGTTGAGCAGGTAGATCAGCAGGCTCATCATCACCGCCAGGCGCACCATTCCCTTGGCCCATGCGATAAAGAGGGGCCAAAAATCGCCCTGAATGGCAAAGAGGGGCACCTCGGTTGCCTCCGTTGCGGCGTAGGCAGGGCGGTCGGGGAGCAGGAGGTTGAGCACAAAGCCGAGCGCAATGGCGGCCAGCGTGCGAATCGTAATCGTATACCAGGTGGGGGTGCCCGTCTTGTGGAGCACCGCCCCCTCGACGATGATGGCGTGGGCGGCGGTCGACATCGTGGCCAGAATTGTAATCTCGCGCACCGTCAGATCGAGGGTCTCGATGACGGCAATCGAGGTGTAGATGTTGATAAAATAGCCGCTCACGAAGGCGATGGCGGCATCACCACGCAGACCGAAGTGGTGGAAGAGGGGGCTGACATAGGCCGAAATCCAGTTGATAAGGCCCGTGTATTGCATCAAAAAGACGCAGAACGAGACGATGGCCGTCAGGCGCACGATCCATAGAATGGTCTTCAGGGCGCGTGGCGAGGCGGTTGCGATGATGCGCTTGATTTTGGGTAGCAGATCCTTCATAATAGCTTCGAGCTGTGTGGGTTAGTTCTTCTCGCTGAGCTCCATCCAGCGCAATGTCTTCTCCTCGATCTCCTCGATCAGAGCGGTGATTTCGGTCGAAATTTTCGTCAGTGCATCGACCGCGAGCGCTCCGCTCGAGAGTTGCTCCTCGAGCCCCTTTTTACGCTCCTCGAGCTGCGGCAGCTCCTCCTCGAGGGCCTCCAACTCGCGGCGCTCCTTGAACGAGAGACGATCGGCATAGCTGCGCTGCGGCTTGGCAGGGGTGGTGTTGGTCTGCTTTTGTGCCGCACGCTCACGCTCGGCGCGCGCCTCGGCTTCGGCCTCCTCCTGCTCTTTGCGCCAAAGGCGGTATTGGGTGTAGTTGCCCGGGAAATCCTTGATGCGACCCTCGCCCTCCATGACGAAGAGGTGGTCGGCGATTCGGTCCATGAAGTAGCGGTCGTGCGAGATGACGATCACACATCCGCCAAAGGTGCGCAGATACTCCTCCAAGACGTTGAGTGTCTGGATGTCAAGGTCGTTCGTAGGCTCGTCGAGAATCAGGAAATTGGGGTTGGCGATGAGCACCGTGCAGAGGTAGAGTCTTCGACGCTCGCCACCGCTTAGCTTGGCCACAAAATCGTATTGTGCTGCGGGCGAAAAGAGGAAGCGCGTGAGGAGCTGTGAGGCACTCACTCGCCCTCCGTCGGCGAGGGTGATCTCCTCCGAGATGCGCTTCACGACGTCGATGACGCGATCCTCCTCCTTGAATTGGAGCCCCTGCTGGGCGTAGTAGCCGAAGCGGATGGTTTGTCCCACCTCGATACGGCCGCTGTCGGGTGCCACCTCACCCAGGAGCATCTTCACGAAGGTCGATTTGCCGATGCCGTTGTCGCCCACGATGCCCAGCTTCTCCCCCTTGGTGAAGGTGTAGCTGAAGTCGTTGAGCAGACACTTCTTCTCGTAACGCTTCGTGAGGTTGTGCATCTCAAAGACCTTGGTGCCCAGGCGCGAGGATTCGATACCGATCTCCACCTGCTGCTCCTTGAGTTGCGTGCGACGCTCCTCGGAGAGCTGTTCGAAGGCGTCGATGCGGTACTTTGCCTTGCCCGTGCGGGCCGAGGGGGTGCGGCGAATCCACTCCAACTCGCGGCGGTAGAGGTTGCGCGTCTTCTCGGCGGCGGCGTTGATCAGGTCGATGCGCTCCTGGCGCTTCTCGAGGTAGTCGCCGTAGTTGCCCCGATAGGCATAAAGGCGCTTGTCGTCGAGCTCGACAATGCGCGTGGCGATGCGATCCAGGAAGTAGCGGTCGTGGGTCACCATCAGCAGGGTGCAACGCGCCGCCGCGAGGTGATCCTCCAACCACTCGATCATCTTGAGGTCGAGGTGGTTCGTGGGCTCGTCAAGGATCATCAAGTCGGCCTTCGCTACGAGCACCTGGGCCAGCGCCAGACGCTTGGCCTGACCGCCCGAGAGCTGCTCGACGGGCTGCGTGAAGTCGGTGAGCGAGAGCTGCGTCAGCACCTCCTTGGCCTGCTGCTCGAAGTCCCAGGCCGCGGCGGCATCCATCGCCGCCATCGCCGCCTCAAGCCCCTCGCCCGTGGCCAAAGCCCGTTCGTAGCCCCTCACCGCCTCCGAAGCCTCGGTGTGGGCATCGAGGCAAGCCTCCAGGACCGTGCGCCCCGCCTTGAAGAGGGGGTTCTGGTCGAGGATCGCCACGCGCAGGTCGCGCCGAAAGGTGATCTTCCCGGCCTGGTAGTCCTCCCTGCCCGCCACGATGCGCAGCAGGGTGCTCTTACCAATGCCGTTGGCAGCTACGAGGGCCACCTTCTCGCCCTCGTCGATGTGGAGTGTGATATCCTCGAAAAGAACCCTTTCGCCAAAGGATTTTGTGAGGTTTTCGATTTGTAGTATGCTGGCCATAACGTTTCGTTTTCTAGCTTTGGACAAAGGTATAAAAAAATCCCTTTTCGGGTGCTCTTTTTAGCGAGGAATGTGCGCGAGGAATCGGCGTAAAAAAATGGGCTGAAAGTGGGGTATTCGGTCGCTTTAGAAAATATGCTTTTTTGTTTCATAATTGGATAAAAAATCGTATATTTGCGAAAATAGTGCGTCCTCGAAAACGAATCCTTTCGAAGGATTTTGATTGCTTTCGGGTTTGTAAATGATTGGTGTTCAGTGTATTGCATTGTCGCCAAAGCCCCATTGGTATGCACCTGCATCGGGAGCTGTTTGCTTGACGACTCTGCACGGATAGGGCGCCTTTATCATGAATTGTTTCCATAACACGAAAAAAACAAAATTCATCTATGGTCATTGCGGTTGATTTTGATGGTACAATTGTCGAGCATCGATACCCCTCGATTGGTCGAGAGATTCCCTTTGCTTTCGCGACGCTGAAGATGCTTCAGCGCGATGGCCATCGGCTGATTTTGTGGACGGTGCGCGAGGGTGCGCTGCTCGACGAGGCGGTCGAGTTTTGCCGCGAGCGTGGCGTGGAGTTTTTTGCCGTGAACAGCAACTATCCCGACGAGGATGAGGATCGTACGGTGCGCCGTAGCCGCAAACTCAAAGCCGACCTCTTTATCGACGACTGCCAGGTGGGCGGCCTCCCCGATTGGGGTGTGATCTATGAACTTGTGAGCCAAAAGATCTCCTACGCCGAGTACCTCCACCGCCAGGGCCTCGCCCCCGACCCCAACCCCCAACCCCGCTCCCTCTGGAGCAAAATCTTCGGCAAGAAGAAGTAGTGATGGCAGAATCGTTGAAACAGAAGACCGCCAAAGGGGTGGTTTGGAGCGCCGTAGATCGCTTTGCTGCACAGGGCATTCAATTCTTGATTGGTCTTGTGATGGCGCGTCTATTGATGCCGAGTGATTATGGTACGATTGCTTTGTTGAATGTTTTTTTGGCAATATGTCAAACTTTCATCGACAGTGGTTTTGGTTTGGCGCTGATGCGCAAAAAGGATTGTTCGGAGCAGGATTTCAGCACGGTATTTATCTTTAGTGCGATCGTCTCCATTGTCTGCTATGCCATCTTGTGGGTGATTGCACCGTTGATAGCCCGTTTTTACGATTTGCCGATCCTGGTCGCGGTGGCACGAGTGGTCTCGTTGAATGTGATAATAAACGCTCTTTCAAATGTTCCAAATGCGCAATTGTCCATATCGCTCGATTTCCGAAAAAAGGCCTTTGTGACCTTGACAACGGTTGTTGTTTCGGGCTCGATAGGTTTGTGGATGGCCTATAATGGCTTCGGCTTGTGGGCCCTTGTCTATCAAACGTTGGTTGCGGGTGGAATTCGCACAGTACTTTTGTTTGTGTGTGCCAAATGGTTGCCGAAGTGGCAATTTTCACGAGTATCTTTCCGTGAGCTCTTCTCGTTTGGTTCGAAAATGCTTATCAGCGGAATCATCGGAAATATATACAACAACCTTTCGTCCATCGTCATCGGTAAGTTCTATTCACCGGCATCGTTGGGCGTGTATGGGAAGGCAAATACCTTGGCAAGCTACCCTTCGATGCAGATGACCGGCGTTATTTTGAATGTTGCCTACCCGGCCTTGGCGAAGATTCAAGATGATGTGCCTCGGTTGATTGACGCATATCGCAAAATGCTTCGTATGTCGACTTTTGTGATTTTTCCCTTGATGATCGGGCTGGCTGCCGTTGCAAAACCTTTTGTTTTGTTTGTTTTGGGTGATAAATGGGCCGAGATGATTCCTCTGCTGCAGATTGTGTGTTTTGCCTTGATGTGGGATCCGATTAACGGTATGAATATGAATCTTTTGCAGGTAAAAGGCTATTCGAATATATATCTTCGGGTAGAAATATATAAAAAAATAATAGGTGTAGTTGCCTTGTGTATTACGATTCCATTTGGTTTAAAAGCGATCTGCTTTGGTCTGCTTGTGATAGCACTTATAAATATCCCAATTAACACATATTATACAAACAAAATGTTTGCTTATGGTTTTGTGCGACAACTCAAAGACGTATTCCCGATTTTTATTCACGCATTGACAATGGGGGCGCTTGTTTTTGGGTTTACTGAATGGGTTGAAGTTGTTCCCGTACAATTGTTTGGAGGTATAGCTATAGGTGTAGGATATTATGTATTGGGAGGCTACTTATTCCAACTTGTTGAATTACACACATTATGGTCGATGTTGAGGTGTCGATAATCCTGAAAACGTGAAAATGCTGTATCGAACCAATTTATTTCAAAAAGCCTGTTGTAAGTTTAGGCATTACTACGAGCTCTTTTCCCCACCGCGGAAATTTTTCTTAACGTGTGAAAAGAGCCCGGAGCGTGTGTCTGAATTGATATATCAGCAATTAGTAAGTGATAAGCCTTGCATGATAGCTCGCTTTGGCTCCACGGAATTGTATTGTTTGGCGAATTATTTGGGCGTGAAGAAGGGTTTCCGGAAAAGCGTAATTCCCTTCTTGTTTGCTAAAAGTGAGGCTTGGTGGATGATGCCACAAAAAGTTGCAGACTTAAAGAATTGTTCCGGTTTCTTTTCGGCTGATATGATCGGTCAAGTCGAGCAATTCTGCGAGCTGATGTTGGCCGATATGACACAGGTGGATGTGTTGGGTAGTTGGGTTTGTAAAGAGTATCTTGTCGAATCCTATATTCAGCAAGCGGAGAGGGTGTTTTTGCCCTATATTGAGCCCTATTATGCGCAGGAACCTTGGAGTAGAGCGCTTGCCGGCAAGAAGGTCTTGGTGGTCCATCCTTTTGCGGCTCAGATTCGACGTCAATATGTCAATTGTCGTGCGCAATTGTTTGAGAACGAACAAGTATTGCCTAAATTTGAGCTGAAAACCTTAGGCGCTGTGCAGAGCCTTTGTGGTGAGGACAACGGTTTTGCTACTTGGTTTGATGCCTTGCAGTGGATGAAAGACGAAATGGATAAAATCGATTACGATATCTGCATTATTGGTTGTGGCGCGTATGGTTTTCATTTGGCTGCTCACGCAAAACGTATGGGTAAAAAGGCCATTCATATGGGAGGCGCTACACAGTTGTTATTCGGAATTAAAGGTAATCGTTGGGAGGATCCGATGTATGGTGTGAAGGAGTGGGGGCTTCCTGAAGGTTTTTACACGAAGATGTTCAATGAGCATTGGATTAAGCCGGGGGAGGAGGGCCGTCCCAAAAATGCAGAATCAGTAGAAGGTGCTTGTTATTGGTAGCATTATGAAAATCTTGAAACAGCTATCTGCTCTGTGCGCTCTGGCTTATCGCTCAATAGCTGACCTTATCGGCCGATATGTTAGCTATTGGCGGTTAAAATATCGATGGTGGGGCAAGGTGCGCTTTAATTCATCGGTGACGATCTCCCCGGAAACCACCTTTGAAGGGGCAAATTCAATCGGCAATAGAACATACCTAAATGGCAGTATGGGTTATGGGTCGTATTGTATGCAGGATTGTTGTATCGAAGGCAATATCGGTCGATTCTGCTCGATCGCAGCTGAGGTAAAGGTCGTTCGCGGAACGCATCCCATCGGATTGCCGTATGCCACAACGTCACCGATGTTCTTCTCGACGCGAAAACAAACAGGTGTAACCTTCGTAACGGAGGAGCGCTTCGGCGAATTAAAAGAGCCGATAACAGTGGGCAATGATTGTTGGATCGGGTCACGTTCGCTGGTTGTCGGCGGCGTTACCATCGCTGATGGTGCGGTGGTATTGGCCGGTGCTGTGGTGACAAAGGATGTGCCACCGTATGCAGTCGTCGGAGGTGTTCCGGCGCGAGTGGTACGTTATCGCTATGATCAGGCGACGATCGATTTTTTGCTCCAAACCCGTTGGTGGGAGCAGCCGACAGAGTGGCTTAAGGAGCATGCCGAATGGTTGTGCGACGTGGAGACCCTAAAAAAAGAGTTACAATGAAACTTTCCGTTATAACCATCAACTACAACAATTGTGAAGGTTTGCGTAAGACCATCGAGAGTGTTGTAAATCAGACCTGGCGCGATTTCGAGTATATCGTTATCGATGGCGGCTCGACCGATGGCAGTGTTGAGGTGATCAAGGAGTATGCCGATCACATCGACTATTGGGTCAGCGAGCCCGATAAGGGGATCTACAACGCCCTGAACAAGGGTGTTGCCGTAGCGAAGGGGGAGTATTGCAATTTTATGAATTCGGGCGATTGCTTCTATGCCCCCGATACGCTTCAGAAGCTGTTTACACAGCAGCCCACCGCCGATATCGTGTGCGGAAACACCTTCTTGACGAACGGAGAGCTGAAGAAAGCGCAGACGGAGATCTCTATGGCGTGGCTTTTTGCTAATTCGATTTGTCACCAAAGTGCCTTTATCCGCACGACATTGATGCAGCAATATGGCTACGATGAGCGGTGTCGAATAGTGGCTGATAGGAAGTTTTTTGTGCAGGCTTTGGTTCAGGCCAATTGTAGCTATGAGGCGGTGGATGTGGCGGTTGTATCCTACGATGTTACGGGTCTTAGCGCGCAGAATCCCGAGCGCTCGCGTTTGGAGTATGCCCGGGTGTTGGAGGAGCTGATTCCGGAACGCATTCGTGTAGATTACGCCAAGCAGCAGCGCGGCGCGTTGCACCGGGATACGGCCTACGATCGGCTCTTTGCCGAGCTGCGCAATCGCCGCTATGCGCGAATTGTTTATCGTTTTACGCATCTCTTTTTGCGTATGTGCAGCCTCTTCAAGCCGAGTGCAAAATTCGTAAAGAGTTTTCCGAAATCCATGACTGAAGATTAATTATTGGATATGAGTAGAAATATAGCGGTAATATTGGCGGGTGGATCAGGAGCCCGTTTAGGTCGCGATTGTCCCAAGCAATTCTTGAAGGTCGCCGGTAAATTGATTATAGAGCACACGATTGATGTGTTTGAGGGTCATGACAAGGTGGATGAGATTGCTGTGGTGTGCAAGGAGGAGTATGCGGCGCAAATCGAAGCGCTGATTTTGAAGAATCGGTACAAGAAATTGCGTAAAATTTTGGTGGGTGGTAAGGAGCGTTACCATTCGAGTTTGTCGGCCATTGCAGCCTACGAGGACGATGACGACAATCTGATTTTTCACGACGCCGTTCGACCCTTGGTGACGGCTCGTATCATCGATGATTGTGTAGAGGCACTAGAGCGTTACCGCGCGATTGATGTTGCCGTAAAGACGACCGATACGATTATTGCCGTGGATAGCGATTCGACGATCCTTGATATTCCGCCGCGAGCGTTGCTCTATAACGGACAGACTCCTCAATGTTTCAAGCGCGGCTTGATTCGTCAAGCCTATGAGTTGGCGTTACAGGATCCCGCTTTTTCGACGACGGACGATTGCGGTGTTGTCAAGAGATATATGCCCGAAGAGCCGATCTATGTTGTGAAGGGCGAGAATTTCAATATGAAGGTCACCTATGCCGAGGACCTCTTCCTGCTCGACAAACTTTTTCAGTTGAAGTCGATACAGGAACACGGCATGCAGCTTCATGAGTGCGCGAAGGAGCAGATGACCGATAAGGTGATCGTTGTCTTTGGTGGCAGCTATGGCATCGGTAAGGAGGTGACCGATTTGGCATCGGAGCTGGGTGGTGTGGTTTATCCGTTCAGCCGTTCGCTCAACGGCGTTAATGTCGTAGATAGCGCCTCCGTAAGTCGCGCTTTGGCGGAGGTATATGCCGAGCGCGGACGGATCGATTGTGTGGTTTGCACGGCCGGCGTTTTGGTGCGTCAGCCCCTCGAGAATATGTCGTATGAACAGATATCGAATAGCGTAGCGGTGAATTATGTCGGTTGTGTGAATGTGGCGAAAGAGAGTATGCGCTATTTGGATGAAAGCGATGGTGCGCTGCTCTTTTATACGAGCAGCAGTTATACCCGTGGCCGCATGATGTACAGCATCTACTCGTCGACCAAGGCGGCTATTGTAAACCTGACGCAGGCCCTCAGTGAGGAGTGGGCCGAACGACACATTCGAGTCAATTGTATCAATCCTGAGCGTTGCGACACCCCGATGCGCCGTTCGAATTTCGGCCTTGAGCCGAAGGACTCGTTGCTCGATCCGAAGCGGGTAGCTGTCGTCTCGATCAATACGCTGATGTCGAAGTTGACGGGTGAGGTTATTGATGTGAAAATAGACGAAGCATGAAGAAGATAGAAACCGCAGCGATGCGTGCCATTCAATTGGAGATCTTGGACGATGTGCACGCCTTTTGTGACCAAAATGGGTTGAATTATTCGCTCAGCGGAGGCACCTTGTTGGGGGCAATTCGTCATCGAGGCTATATTCCGTGGGACGACGATATCGACATTATGATGCCGCGCCCCGATTACGATCGATTCCTGGCTACATATACTTCGTCTCGAAATCGCGTAATCGATTTGTCGCAGTCGGAGCTTTGCGAAGAGATGTTTGCCAAGGTCAGCCGCAATGGGACAGCTATGATTGATCACTCGTTTGGACGCAATCTCTATGGTGTTAATATCGATTTGTTCCCCATTGAGGGTATTCCTCAGGAGGGAGTCGAATCGTACGTGAACGAGATTGTACAGCGAAAAACACGTATCACGCAGGTGATTCCATATTATAAAATCGTGAAGCGCGGGCGATGGATGTGGTGGCTTAAATGTCTGCTCAAGCGTTGCCGCTATTGGAATTTCGATGCGATAATGAAGCTCAAGGCGGCGTTGAATGAGCGAGTACACAGTTCCGATTTCCAGAGGAGCAAACAGGTGGGTGCCGTATTGGGAAGCTATGGTATGAAAGAACTGATGCCACGGACTGCCTGTGAGGAGTATGTAGAACTTCCGTTCGAGAATCGTACATTCCGCGCCATTGGTGGTTATGAGATCTATCTGCGAAACCTCTACGGCGACTATATGCAGCTGCCGCCTGTCGAAAAACGTGTTTCGCACCATTTTTACGATGCTTATATCGAGGAGTAAGACAATGAAAACTATTCCGATAGCCTTTTGTTTTGATGATAACTTGTTGATGCCGGCCGCTGTCTGCATCACCTCGTTGTTGGAGCATGCGCACCCCGAGACCTTTTACGATATCTTCATCCTCCACCCCGAGACGTGCGATTTTGAACATGCGCCTTTGGCCACCTTGCCTCAGCACTATCCCAATTCGCGCATCACTTTCCGTAAGGTTTGTGGTGAGTTTCTGACTGCATTCGAAATTCGCGGAATCACTACACCGGCCTATTACCGCCTCTTGATTCCGGAACTCATTCCGGAGTACAATAAAATATTGTATTCCGATGTGGACGTGATTTTTCGTGACGATTTGACGCGGTATTATGAAACAGATATGACGGGGTATTATATGGCCGGTGTCGATAATTGTTCGGTATTGCGTCCCGGTGTCCAAAAATATTTGACGGAGAAGGTCGGTATAGATTATCGGAATGGGTATTTTTACTCGGGGAATTTGATATTGAATTCAAAACTGATTCGTGAGGATAATTTGATCCCACGTTTCCGTGAGCTGGCGAAGAATGCCTACCACCAACAGGATATGGATATCATCAACATTGCGTGCAACAAGAAGATCAAGGCTCTTGACCCGGGATATTGTTTAACGGTTCAATTAAACGATTTGATAGTTCATCGTAAAGATGAAATGCTACATTTGTTTGCTGAAGAGGAACTGTCGTATGCGATGACGAAGGGTATTGTTCACTACAACGGGCAAAAACCCTGGAAAGGTTTGTGTCCCAACTTCGATATCTGGTGGGAGCACTACCGCAAGTCGCCCTGTTTCGATGAAAAATTCTACTTTGAGTTCTTTTACTCAAAGCTCAATGAGTTGGATCAGCTTTCGTTGTGGAAGCGAATCAAGATATTAGCACGTTATTTTATTTATAGCAGGAAATAGTGCTTGGTGTATGAAGATTCTTTATTGCATACGTTCGCTCTATAATTCCGGAGGGATGGAGCGTGTGATGATAAATAAAGCTAACTGGTTCGTCGCACACGGGTATCAAGTGATAATTGTGACGACGGATCAATTGGATCGCCCAATTTTTTATCCACTCGATGGACGGGTGAAGTGTGTTGATTTGGCAGTAAATTATGCGCTGAATAGCAGACGCCCAATATGGAAAAAGCTATGGTATTTTTTCTATAATCGTTATCTACATAAACGAAGGTTGCGGACTTTGCTTCAGGTCGAGTGCCCGGATATCATCGATTCGTGGATAGGAAATGAGACGACATTTTTACCTCGTATAAAAGGGGACGCTGCGTTGATTGCTGAATGCCATTTTTGCCACTACGCCTTTGTGGAACGTATGCGAAAAGGGTTTTATGGTTGGATTGATCGGCAAAATATGAAATTGATGAAGCGGGCCTTGGCGCATTATGATCGGTATGTTGTTTTGACTAAAAAAGATCGAGAAGAATGGCAAATGTCCAATGTTGCGGTTATTCCCAATGCGCGTACTTTTGAGCCAGATCTATTGCCGGATTATGCGGAAAAACGAGTTGTCGCGGTTGGCCGTTTGTCTGCTCAAAAAGGTTATGATACTTTGATTGATATTTGGAATATCGTAGCTGCGCAATGCCCTGATTGGATGTTGGAAATTTATGGTGGTGGGCCTGATCGGGATAGATTAGAACAACAAATTGCTGAACATTCGTTGCAAAAAAGTGTTCGCATACAGCAACCAACAAGCGATATAAAATCGGTCTATACGAAATCTTCCGTATTGGTGCTTACTTCGCGTTACGAAGGACTTCCTATGGTCTTGTTAGAGGCGCAAGCGAGTGGTCTTCCTGTGGTATCCTTTGATTGTCAATGCGGACCGCGTGATATTATAGAGAATCGTCAAAGTGGTTTCTTGGTGCCGCAGGGCGATGTGGTAACTTTTGCCAAGTGCTTGATATGCTTAATGGATAGCCAAGAATTGCGAGAAAAATTTGGTAAGCAGGCGCGAATTGCATCGGAGAATTATTCGGAAGAAAAGGTAATGCAACAATGGGTAGACTTATTTGAGCAAGTCGCAAAAAAATAAAATACACGTGTATAAACTCTCCGTCATAGTTCCGATTTTCAAGGTTGCGCCTTTTATTGAGCGGTGTGTGCGGTCGCTTTTCGAGCAGACACTGCAGGAGGTGGAGTATCTCTTTGTGGATGATGCCTCGCCCGATCGAAGCATCGAGATTTTGCATCGCACACTCACCGACTACCCTAATCGACAACAGCAGGTGCGCATCCTGACGCACGAGGTCAACAAGGGTCTGCCGGCAGCTCGCAACACAGGATTGGCTGTAGCCACGGGCGAATATATCTTCCATTGCGACAGCGATGATTTTGTGGAGCCCAACCTCCTGGAGGCGCTCTATGAAAAGGCTAAGGCGGTGGATGCCGATGTGGTATGGTGCGACTTTTGGCTCTCCTTCGAGCAGAACGAGCGTTATATGAAGGTGCGCGAATACGCTACGCCGGCCGAGGCTTTGCGGGGAATGTTGGTCGGGGCGATGAAGTACAACGTTTGGAATAAGTTGGTGCGCCGCAGCCTCTATACAGAGCAGGCGATACGCTTCCCCGATGGTCACAGTATGGGTGAAGATATGACGATGATTCGCCTGATGGCTTGCGCCGAGCGGGTGGCCTATGTACCCGAGGCGCTCTATCACTATGTGCGCCTCAATATGTCGGCCCTGACCCAAACCTTCTCGGAGTGCCATTTGGTGGATATTCGACACAATGTCGATGAGACGGTCGCCTTCCTGCGTGCCAAGCTGGGTGCGGATGTCGAGCCACAGATAGCCCTCTTCCAGCTCAGCGTTAAGCTCCCGTTCCTCTTCAGTGGTAAGCGTGCCGATTTTCAACGCTGGCAGAGGTGGTATCCCGAGGCGAATCGATGCATCCTGCAGGCGCGGGAGCTGCCTTTGCGCACCCGTCTGTTGCAATGGATGGCTGCGAAGGAGCAATTTTGGGCCGTGTGGCTCTATCATCGGGTGGTCTATAAATTTTTATACGGAGTAATCTACAAATAAAATGCTGAAATATCTACAAATAGCAGTCCTTGCGCTGCTGACTAGCTTCTATTTCTTCCCCCTCGAGTTTACCGTTTTGCCCGGGGTGAATACCAAGATGGCGATGGCCGGATTTGGCTTGGTGATGGTGGGCCTGCAGTTGAGTCGCAAGCGTAATCAGTCGCTCGATCGAGGTATGGTGACCATCTCGCTCTTTGCGTTGCTCGTTTCGGTGACCAGTTTTATCTCGGTGGTGCTGAACGAAACCCATGATTACTCCTACGTCTCCTTTATCGTCTCGATGTGGGTGTGGCTCAGTGGCGCCTATGTCGTGGTCTCGTTGATGAAGTTGGCGCACGGTAAGATCTCGGTCGAAATGGTCTGCAACTACCTGATTCTGGTCTGCGTCTTGCAGTGCTTTTCTGCGCTGCTTATCGACTGGATACCGGCCTTCAGGCTTTGGGTTGCCAACCATATTTCCGCCTTGGGTCCGACCCCCATCATGAAGCTGATTGCCTCGGAAGAGGAACGTCTCTTTGGTCTGGGTGCTGCGTTGGATCATGGCGGATCGCGTTTCGCAGCCGTGTTGGTCTTGTTGGCCTACGTGGGGGCGCATATCCATCGTACGGGGCAACATGTTCGTGTCATTACCTATGTGCTTGCCTTCTTGGTGATTACTGTTGTGGGCAATATGATTGCGCGCACCACGATCGTAGGTGTCGCTGTTGCCGGCCTCTATTTGATCTATGCCACGGGGCTTCATCGTTTGGTGATTCGTAAGAGTGCCGGTCAGATGGTTGCTTGGTTTATTGGAGTCTTGGTGGTGGCTATTCCGGTTATGACCTGGATGTATTATAACAATGAGGCCTTCCGAGAGGATCTCCGATTTGCCTTTGAGGGCTTCTTCTCGTTGGCCGAGCGGGGAGAATGGGGTGTGTCGTCGAATGAGCGATTGAAATCGATGGTTGTCTTCCCGGATAACCTGAAGACTTGGATTATCGGCGATGGCTACTTTGTAGGCACAGCTCACGATCCCTATTATACGGGTAAGATCTATTCGGGTTACTACATGGATACCGACATCGGCTATTTGCGCTTTATCTTCTATTCGGGTCTTATTGGTTTGGGTGCCATGGTGCTTTTTATGTGGAAGGCGGCTCAAATTTGCGCAGAGCGATTGAGCAACCACGGCATCTTGTTTTGGATGATTCTGGTTGTGAACTACATCGTCTGGCTCAAGGTCTCGACCGACCTCTTCCTGCTCCTTGCGCTCTTTTTGGTTATCATGCCGAGCGATTTGTCGGATGAGGATAAACTACTTCAAGAGGAGGAGTCATGAAGATCCTGTACTGCATAGCGGGGACCTGTAATTCGGGTGGCATGGAGCGCGTGTTGGCCAACAAGGCCAACTACCTTGTTTCGCGCGGTTATGTGGTGGTGATTGCTACGACCGATCAGCGCGGTCGCGCCCCCTTCTTTGTACTCGATGAGCGAATCCGTTGCTATGATTTGGGGATCAACTACGACGAGAACAACGGAAAGTCGTTGTTCAATAAACTCCTCCATTACCCCTTCAAGCAGCACCGACATAAACGCCGTTTGAATGCTCTGTTGGCCGAGGAGCGCCCCGATGTGGTGGTCTCTATGTTTTGTAACGAGGCCTCCATTGTCCCTGCTTTGCAGGATGGCAGCCGCAAGGTGTTGGAGATCCATTTCTCGAAGTTCAAGCGGGTGCAATACGCGCGTCGGGGACTTTGGCGCCTGGTCGATTTGTGGCGCAGCCGTATGGACGAGCGGTTGGTGCGCAGGTATGATCGGTTTGTTGTCCTGACCGAGGAGGATAGGGGCTATTGGGGCGCGCTTCCCAACATCGAGGTGATCCCCAATGCGAGAACCTTCAACCCTGCAACCAAGGCCGATCTGCGGTCGAAACGTGTGGTGGCAGTGGGTCGCTACACCCACCAAAAGGGGTTTGAGTGCTTGCTCGAGGCGTGGGCTCGAATCGCAAACCAATCGCCCGATTGGCAGCTCGACCTTGTCGGCGAGGGCGAGGATCGTGCGATGCTTCAGGCATCTATCGATCGGTTGGGGATCGGTGATTCGGCCCGCCTGACAGGTACGCAGAGCGATATGGATGCCCTCTATCGTTCGGCCTCTGTCGTGGCGCTCTCGTCGCGTTACGAGGGGCTCCCGATGATTCTCCTCGAGGCCCAGGCCTACGGTCTTCCGATTGTCTCGTTTGCCTGCAAATGCGGCCCTCGCGATATTGTGACTGATGGTGTCGATGGCTTCCTGGTCGAGGAGGGCGACATCGAGGCGCTGGCCTCTCGTCTTGGCCGTGTGATGCAGGACGAGGAGTTGCGCTTGCGTATGGGCGAGGCGGCAGCTCTTGCTTCGATGCGCTTCGATGAGGAGCGAATCATGGATCGTTGGATTAACCTTTTCACCGAACTTACAGCGCAGCGATGAAGACAATCGTCATATCGGCCGTTAACCTGCGCAAGGGTGGTACGCTGACCATCCTGCGCCAATGCTTGGCCTACCTCTCTTCGGTCGCCGAGGAGCGTCGGTGGCGCATTGTGGCGCTGGTGCATCGGCGCACTTTGTGCGATTATCCCCACATCGAATATATCGAGATGCCCGACGTTGCCAAGGGGTGGTTGCGCCGCTTGTGGTGCGAATATGTGACGATGCATGGCATCTCGAAGCGGTTGGGCAGGGTCGATTTGTGGTTCTCGCTGCACGATACGACTCCGCGCGTGCAGGCCGAGCGACAGGCGGTCTATTGCCAGACGTCGTTCCCCTTCCTCAAGTGGCGGTGGAGCGACTGGTTTTTCGACCCCAAGATCGCTCTTTTTGCCCTTTTTACCCGCTTTGCCTACCTCGTTAACAGCCGTCGTAACCGCTATTTCGTGGTGCAGACAGCGTGGTTGCGACGCAGTTTTGCTGCGCTCTTCTCGCTCCCCGAGTCCCGTTTTGTTGTCGCTCCTCCGACTCGCGATCGGATGGAGGTGACGGACGAACAACCAAAGCCATCGCTGCCCACCTTCTTCTATCCTGCGACCCCCGATTGTCATAAGAATTTCGAGACGCTTTGTCGTGCAGCCGAAAGGTTGGAGGGAGAACTGGGACGCGGTAAATTCCGGGTCGAGATCACCCTCTCGGGCGATGAAAACCGCTATGCGCGGTGGTTGCATAAGCGGTGGGGGAGTCTCTCGTCGATCGCTTTTGTCGGCTTTCTGAGCCGCGAGGAGCTCTTTCGGCGCTATGCTGCGAGCAGCGCGTTGATCTTCCCGTCGCGTGTCGAGACCTGGGGCCTCCCGATTTCGGAGTTTGCTCCCTATGGAAAACCAATGGTGCTCGCCGACCTCCCTTATGCCTATGAAGCGGCTGCCGGCCATGCAAAGGTGGCCCTCTTCGATCCGTCGGATGCGGAGGCTTTGGCCGCGAGTATGGGGGCTCTGATTCGGGGTGATTACTCCGCTTTCCGAGCCTTGCCTAAAGCGGTGATAGAGGCCCCTTTCGCCCCTGGTTGGGATGCGTTGTTTAGGCAACTATTGGTCTAAATAGCCTGTGTTTTCCCCCTTGATTTAACCCTGCCGTCTGATCTTGAGTCGGCAGGTTTTTTTTTGTTCTTTATAAAACCTTATCTTGTAAAAAAATAGTAATAAGTGGTGCAATTATACAAATTTGTATCGAAAAGGTGGATTGGGGGTGGTTTTGATACGTATTTTTACGTACAGATAGCTGAGGCACCTATTTGTATTGTAGAATTCCGAAAAAAAAAGGTAAAAAAATGACCAAAAATGTTTGCCATTACCTACTTATTGCTTATATTTGCAAGGTACAAGCGACCTCTGCTTTGTGAGGGAAATTGCGGTTTTCCTGGCAAAGGTGGTGTAATTGATTGGTAATCAGTGTGTTTGTTGGTTGCCAAAGCCCCCGAGGTGTGCCCGCTTGAAACCGAATAGCACGTGAGTGGCGCGCGCGTTGGGCTACTCAAAAACCCTTTCCGCACACGCGATGGGATTTTTGGCCCGAAAAATCGTAAAAAAATGTCCGACTTGAGAATCTTGCAGCTTGGTAAATTCTTCCCCGTGAAGGGTGGAGTTGAAAAGGTGATGTATGATTTGATGTGCGGACTCTCCGAGCAGAAGATTCGTTGCGACATGATGTGCGCAGTCGAAGGACCGAGCGAGGATGTCGTGATCAACGACCACGCAACCTTGATCGGGTGTCATGCTCCGGTGAAATTGGCCGCCACGTTGATCTCGCCTGCGATGATTTGTCGGCTGCGCAAAATCTGCTACACTTACGACATCATCCACATCCACCATCCCGACCCGATGGCCTGCCTGGCGCTCTATCTCTCGGGTTACAAAGGACGCGTGGTGCTGCACTGGCACAGCGATATCCTCAAGCAGCGCTTCCTGCTTCAACTCTACAAGCCGCTGCAGCGTTGGCTGATCAAGCGCGCCGAGCGAATTGTGGGAACCACGCCTCTCTACCTGGAGGGGTCGGACTACCTGAAGGATGTGCAGTCGAAAACGGTCTGTGTGCCGATCGGAATCCTGCCTCCCGTCGCGCAATCCGAACGAGCGGCAGCATTGCGTAGCAGCTATGGCGGTAAGCGGATCATCTTTTCGCTCGGACGTCTGGTTCCCTACAAGGGGTTTGAGTACCTGATCGAGGCGGCGCGACTCCTGAGTGATGAGTTTGTGGTACTGATCGGTGGCAACGGCCCGTTACACACCGATTTGCAGGATCGAATCGACCGCAATGGGTTGCAGGATCGGGTCAAACTGCTCGGCTTCCTCTCTCACGATGAGGTGTCGGCCTATTACGAGGCGTGCGACCTCTTCTGCTTGAGTTCGGTCTACAAGACCGAGGCTTTCGGTATCGTACAGATCGAGGCGATGAGTTTTCGCAAGCCGGTTGTGGCAACCATTATCGAGGGCTCGGGTGTACATTGGGTCAATGCCGATGGCGAGTCGGGTCGCAATGTGAAGTGTGGCGATGCGGCTGCCCTGGCTGAAGCGATCAAGGAGCTGGCTCTATCGCCCTGCGACCATGAACGCTATGCCGCGGGTGCCAAGGTGCGTTTCGAGCAGATGTTTACCCGCGACCGAATGGTTAAGAATATGATGGCGGTTTATGGCCGCACAGAATAAAAAAATTAAGCCTCATGCAACAAACAACGCAAAGTGTCGAGTGTCAAAAGCGAGTTGCCCCTCACCGAATTTCGGGTGCAGCGCGTTTTTGTAAACGACTTTTTGATATCGTCTGCTCACTGGTAGGCCTTGTGGTTTGGTCGCCATTGATGCTTGTGATCTACCTCGCCATCAAGCTCGAGGATGGCGGTCCGGTTCTTTTTCACCAGGAGCGTATCGGCTTTCGAGGTCGTCCCTTCAACCTGGTTAAGTTCCGCTCGATGGTCGTTGGTGCCGAAGCAAATGGCGCGCAGCTCTACCACAACGGTGATGAGCGTTTGACGCGCGTGGGTCGTTTTATCCGCGACTACCACATCGATGAATTGCCCCAGTTGTGGAATGTGCTGATTGGCGAGATGTCGTTTGTAGGGTATCGTCCCGAGCGCAAAGTCTTCATCGATCGCATCATGCAACACGATGCCCGCTATGCCGACCTCTACGCCACGCGTCCGGGTCTCTTTTCGTGGGCCACGCTCTACAACGGCTACACCGATACGATGGAGAAGATGCTCAAGCGCCTCGAGATGGACTTGGAGTATATGGAGAAGGCAACCTTCTGGCTCGACATGAAGATTATTACCCTCACGACTTTCTCGATTCTTACGGGTAAGAAATTTTAACCTGAGACCGAACGATGAAGATTCATCCCCATCTGAAACTACGTCGTCTGGGCAAGATGTACATGGTGGTCGATACGCGCACAGGGCAGGTAAATGTAACCAATGTCTTCAACCTGAACGATACGGCGGCCGCTCTTTGGCGCGAGGCCGAATCGATCGACTTTACGGCCGAGCAACTTGCAGAGTATCTTTGCCGAGAATACGATGTGACCTACGACGAGGCACTGCACGATGTGCGTGAGACGCTCGAGACGTGGGCCCGTTACGGACTCTTGATAAACGAATAATGATGCGCTATCAGACGAAACCCTACCGCGCCCTTTTCCACCTGCTCAAGGCGGGTCTTTGGGAGCAACGTATCGAGAGCGAGCAGCTCTTCCCGCTCACGGCATCCGAGTGGCAGTCGGTCTTCTTGTTGGCGCAACAACAGACGGTGTTGGGAATCACCTACCGCGGATTGGATTACATCCCCGAGCAATATTTCCCGCCTCAGGAGCTGATTATGCGCTGGGTGGCCGAGATTGGCCGCATCGAGGAGCGTAATTACGACAGCAACCACTCCTTGGTCGAGTTGTTAAAACTCTTCGGTAAGGAGGGTCTGCAGCCCATCTTACAGAAGGGGCAGGGTGTAGCCACCTTCTACGATCGACCCCTGTTGCGCACCTGTGGCGATATCGACCTCTGGTTCCCGACCCACGAGGAGGCCGATCGTGCCGCCGAGCTGGTCAAGCTGCACGGAGGATCGGTCCACAAGGCACCCGATGGCAGCCGTTGCTACATGTGGCGAGGCATCGAGGTGGAGCACCACCCCGATTTGGTCGATTTGCAGGCTCCGATGGCCAAGCGCAAGGCGCAACGCATGGTGGCCGAGATGACTCCGATCATGGTGACGCTCCCCGAGCACCCCGAGACGGCGATTGCAACCCCCTCGGCCGAGGTGAACCTGCTGCTGCTCAATACCCATATTTTGAAGCACGCCATTGGCTGGGGTGTGGGTCTGAGACAGATGTGCGATATGGCGCGTGCCTACTACAGCCTCCACGAGCGTGTGGATGGCGAGTTGATTCGTTCGCTCTACGCCAAGAGCGGTCTGCGACGTTGGAGCCGTCTGCTGCACGCTTTTTTGGTCGATTATCTCGGCCTGGAGGTCGATTACCTGCCTTACCGAGAGTCGCAACCCACATCGGCCGAGCCGCTGTTGGAGGTGGTGATGCGGGGTGGTAATTTCGGCCATTTTGCCGCCGATCGTATGGCTAACGTGGATCGTATATGGCAACGTAAGTGGCACACGGCAACCAGCTTTGTCAAGAATTGCAGCTTCTCGCTCCGCTGCGCTCCGAAGGAGGCAATGTGGCGGGTGTGGCAGTTGGCTTTAGGTCAGATAGGATGGCAGCGATAGCGCGCTTTAGCATCGCAGGTCTCGGCGTGGAGATCGAACTCGATCCCGCCTGGCTGGAGGCTTTGCAGGGGGCGGATTTCAGCCCGTTTCGTGTGGCGGAGATCCCCGAAAAGATCCTGCAGATGCGACTCTCGGGACCCGATGCCGAGCTGAGCTTCGAGCCGGGTGAGTTGCTCGACGAGGACCACAACGATATGGGTCATGTGCAGCTCTATGCCTCGGGCAGAAACTACCGCGTGTCGCTCTGCCAAGGCGCAGGTGGTCGCTTGCATCGGATGTTGCTTTTCGCCGATTCGGAGGGTAATATCGACCGTGCCGAGGTGGCCTTCGATCCGATGGATCGTTATGCTCGCCAAGCCCTTTCGTCACTCGTGCGAATCGCTTTTTCGCAATCCGTGTTGTCGCATGGGGCACTTTCGATCCACGCCTCAAGTGTGGTGATGGCGGGCGAGGCGGTGCTCTTCTTGGGCAAGAGCGGTACGGGCAAGAGCACCCATGCAGCACGTTGGTGTGAGGCGGGTGCCGAGCTGCTGAACGATGATAATCCGCTGTTGCGCATCGAGGGTGAGCGATTGGTAGCCTATGGAACACCCTGGAGCGGCAAGACGGCCTGTTACAAGAATCAAAGCGCTCCGTTGCGCGGCATTGTTCGCCTAAGCCAGGCACCGCAGAATCGCTTCGAGCGACTCTACGATATGGAGGCCTTTGTGGCGCTGCTCCCTTCGGCCTCGGTGATACGGCACAGCGAGCCACTGCATGATCGGTTGTGCGATCTGCTGGGGACGATGATCGAGCGAACAAAGGTGGCACACTTGGCCTGCAGGCCCGATCATGAGGCCTACCTCTGTTGCCTCGAGGGACTTCGGTAACGAAGATTTGGATGGAAAGAGAGAAAAAAGAATAAGATAAAAAAACGTAAAAGATGAAAAACAAATTACTTTTCTTGAGCCTGATGGTCATCCTTATGACCTCGTGTGCTTCGCCGAAGAAGTTTGTCTACCTGCAGGATATGAAGGTGGGCGAGAAGGAGGCCTTCAATTTCAAGCACGAGGCTATTGTACATCGTGATGACCGTCTGAGTATTACGGTAACCTGCAAGAGCCCCGAGCTGGCCTTGCCCTTCAACAACCAGCAGGGTTTTGTTTCGGTGGCAGCCGATGGTCAGGTTGAGTCGCGCAGCGTGACCAAAGAGGTGGGCTATCGTGTCGATATCGATGGCAACATCGTCTTCCCGATTTTGGGCAAGATTCAGCTCGAAGGTCTCACCGTGAGCCAGGCTTCGGAGCTGATCCGCAACAAGATCATCGAGGGCAACTACATCAACGATCCGCAGGTCTCGATCGAGTTCCTGAACTTCAAATATTCGGTGCTGGGTGCTGCCAAT
Source organism: Rikenellaceae bacterium (assembly GCA_030529085.1). Taxonomy (GTDB): domain Bacteria; phylum Bacteroidota; class Bacteroidia; order Bacteroidales; family Rikenellaceae; genus Alistipes. The sequence goes on from JAUMXM010000007.1 coordinate 34,012, forward strand.
GCGGGTGTCTATTCGGTCGAGGGCGACCGTGTAACGCTGCTCGAGGCTTTGGCCAAGGCGGGTGATACGAAGATGAATGCGCGCGTAGACCAGGTGCTGGTCATCCGCGAGGTGGGCAACGAGCGTGTGGTCTACTCACACGACCTGCGCAGCAAGGAGTTCTTCAATTCGCCGGCCTTCTACCTGCAGCAGAATGATGTGATCTACGTGGTTCCGAAGTATCGTCGCACCGATACCGAGTCGCGCATCCTGCAGTATATTTCGGTATTTGTTTCGATTGCTACGGCGGCTTCGGCTGTTCTGTGGTACACGACGCGTTAAAAAAAAGAGTTAGTTACGAGTTTTTTTCAATACGATGCAAACAAAGAAAAATAAGACCGACGAGATTAATCTCTCCGAACTCTTCGTCTACCTCTTTTCGAAGTGGCCCTGGTTCTTACTCTCGATTGCCCTCTGTGTGGGTATTGCGTGGTACTACTACGCCTCGTCGCCCTTCGTCTATTTCCGTACGACGTCGGTATTTATCAAGGATCCGGCCCAGAAGACCTCTTCGGCAGGCCTCGATCGCTACGACAATTACATTAATAAGGTAAATGTGGCGAGTGAGATCTACCGCTTCCGCACCAAGAACCTGATGCGCGAGGTGGTCAAGCGTGCCCACGCCGATGTGAGCTACACGATTGCCGATGGTCTGCGCGACAAGGAGCTCTACTCGGCAGCTCCCGTGCGTGTGACCTTCCCCGAGGAGATGCAGAACCACTATGTGGCCTTCACGCTCAAGATGACCGACATGAAGACGGTCGAGTTGTCGGATTTTGCCGGTGACGAGGAGATGCCCGCCATCCAGGCGCCGATTGGCGACACGATTCCGATCTATGTGGGTCAGGTGGTTGTCTCGCCGACCAACTTCTGCAACGAAACCTGGGTGGGTCGTACGATTCGCGTAACGAAGAATCCGATCAACGCCATGGTGGGTTACTTCTTGTCGAATTTCGGTATTCGCCAGGAGTCGGAGGAGGCCTCGATCTTGTCGCTTTCGATGAAGGATTGCTCGCCGATCCGTGCCGAGGATATGCTCAACACGCTCATCGCGGTCTACAACGAGGAGTCGATCCGCGATAAGAACCAGGTGGCCATCAATACGGCCAACTTCATCAACGAGCGTCTGATTATCATCGAGCGCGAGCTGGGCTCTGTCGAGCAGTCGCTCGAGTCGTACAAGGTCTCGAACGAGATCATCAGCCTGGAGTCCTCGGCGGGTCAGGCCGTGAGCGAGAGTACGCAGCACAGCACCGCGCTGATCGAGCTGGAGACGCAGCTGCAGTATGCGGGTTATATCCGCGATTACCTGACCGACCCGACGAAGGAGGTCGAGCTGATCCCTGCCAATACGGGTCTGAGCAACATGAACATCGAGACGCAGATCAACCAATACAACCAGATGAAGCTGCGCCGCGATAAGCTCATCGTCGATGGCAACGATTCGAACCCTGTTATTCAGGAGCTCAACAGCTCGTTGCGCGCCATGAAGCAGACGATTATCCGTGCCGTGGATAACCTGATCGCCAACCTGGAGGCGAAGATCAAAGATACTTCGAGCCGCGAGCATCGTGCTCAGGCCCGTGTGCGCTCTATCCCCCGCAAGGAGCGCGACATGCTTTCGATCGAGCGTCAGCAGAAGATCAAGGAGAGCCTCTACCTCTTCCTCCTGAATCGTCGCGAGGAGAATGCCCTGACGCAGGCCATGGCCGACAACAACGCGCAGATTATCGACGACACGATGGGTTCAAACAGCCCCATCGAGCCCTCGCGCAACCGCATCTTGTTGCTCGGTCTCTTGATTGGTTTGGCCTTACCGGCGATCTACTTCCTCTTGAACCTCTTCCTCGATACGCGCGTGAGAAGCAAGCGCGACATCAAGGAGGCTGTCTCCGTTCCTATCCTGGGCGATATTCCGCTCGACAAGGAGCTCATGAAGACGAATACGGGCAAGGCCCTTGCGCTTGTCGAGAAGAAGGAGGGCATGATTGCCGAGGCTTTCCGCATCCTGCGCACCAACCTGCGTTACAAGTTACACGGAGGTGTGAAGCGTAGCAGCGGCGAGCACAAGAGCTATGTGATTACCCTTACCTCGTTCAACGAGAATGCCGGTAAGACCTTCATCGCCAGCAACCTGGCTATGAGCCTTGTCAATGCAGGTCGCAAGGTGGTCGTGGTCGACATGGATATCCGCAAGGGTACCCTTTCGGCACCCTATGGCGACCGCCATCGTGGTTTGACCAACTACCTGGCCGATGAGGAGTTTAAGGCCGAGGATCTGATCCGCAAGGATGCCCTTGCCGAGGGTCTGGATCTGGTAGCTGCAGGTGTGATTGCCCCGAATCCCGCCGAGCTGCTGATGTCCGAGCGCCTCGACGAACTCTTCGCCATGCTCCGCGAGCGTTACGATTATATCGTGGCCGATAATGTCCCCATCGGCATTATCGCCGACGGTACGATTTCGAACCGCATCGCCGATCTTACGATCTTCGTGGTACGTGCCGGTCGTCTCGATAAGCGCCAGCTGCCCGAACTCGAGGAGCTCTACCAGGAGGGTAAGCTCAAGAACATGGCTCTGGTAGTCAACGGTACCGAGGCCTTCCGCCGTTATGGCTCGGGCTACGGTTACGGCTATGGCTATGGCTATGGCACCCCGGCCAAGGAGTCGATCATCAATAAGGTAAAAAAGAAGATAACAAGAAAATAAAAAAACAACGCCCCCCATCGAAAAATTACAGCTCAAAAAAATCAAAAATCCTACTTGAAAAATTGTAATTAAAGAAGTTAAACAATGATAACTAAATTGCGCAAACATGAAACAGAAAAGAAGTTATGAGGTACCTCGAACCGAGTTGGTTCGAGTACTAACCGAGGGCACCTTTGCCTCCTCGGGCGAGCAGATTGTTGAGGAGAGCAACACCGATGTCTCCATTAATCGTCAAGGCGGTTTAGAGAGCGATACAGGCTTCGATATCTCAGGATGGGATGAGTAAGCTTGTGTTAAACGAAGTATAAACCGAAAAAACGTAGAAATTATGAAACGATACTTGATGATTTTGGGTGCTTTGGCAGCTCTGACAATGAGTGCCTGCACGAAGGATGCTACCGATGAGGTTGTGAAGAATACCTACGAGGATGGTAGCCTGATAGTTTTCAATTTGGGTGAGGACACCCGCACGGTCTACGACGAAGGGGATCGTTTGCAGATCAACTGGGAGGAGAGCGATGTGGTTCGCGTCATGTCGCCCCAGGCCAAGGTGGGTGACAATTACGATGTCCACGAGGCAGCCTATTCGGTCGTTCCCGACACCGATAAGCCGAGCACGGGTAAGTTGGCCGTCAATGAGAATGGCCTGCAGTGGACGGCCGAGCGCACCTATGATTTTTATGCGGTCTATCCCGGTGACAATGCCGAGATTACGATGGCCGAGGGCGAGGGTAACTGTGTAGCCACCTTCCCGATGCCCTACGATCAGACGTGTACGGTTGTCGATGCTGCTGCTACGAATATCGTGACTACGCCCGATATGTCGCATGCCTACATGGTTTCGGCTGCGAACTATACGGTTAGCAGCGAGAATTCGTCTATTACGCTCCCCTTCAAGCCCATTATGACCACCCTCGAGGTGAAGGTGAAGGGTTGTAAGGATGAGACGGCAGCGGAGAATCAGAGCAATACTTATACGGTGCCGACGATCAAGGTGAGCGGTATCAGTATTCAGATACCCTTCACGTCGAATGTAGCGGCTACGTTCCAGTATGATATGACCAAAGGTAAGATTCTCGACGAATACGGTGGTACCTTTACCGAGGAGGGCGCTGCTTATGAGAATCTCTTCGTGGGTGTTCAGTCGGGTGAAGATGCCTATGTCGAGGTTGGCGAGGGCGAGACGTTGACGCTGACAGCCTTCCTGCCTCCTATCGAGATTTCGGATGCCAAGCAGGTGAAGATTCGTGTACACGCTACGGGCTACACCGAGTTGGTAGCTACGCTCAAGCCCGCAGGTGATGATGTGATTGCCGCTTCGTCGAAGCGACTGATCAACCTGCCCGATGTGAAGTATGCTTACACGCCCGAGGAGCAGGCTTCGGTGAACAACTGGCTGACGCCGCTCAACGACAATATCTACATCTCGGAGCTCTCGATCCCGGGTGCACACGATGCTACGACGGGTGAGGCAACGCAGGAGCCTACCGGTTTCTTGCAATGGATTATTGAAGCCTTCTTGGATATTGTTCGTTCTTCGTATGGCCAAACCCAGGATCTGACCATCAAGGAGCAGATGGCACAGGGTCTTCGTTGCTTCGATTTCCGTCCGGCCGTCTATAACGAGGGTGGTACCGAAAAGCTTTACCTCTACCACGGTGTCATTCGTTACAATATGTTGTTTGGTACTTCGATGCAGAATTTGGCCGAGTATCTCTTCGAGTATCCCGGTGAGTTCGGTTTGATTATCATGCGCCATGAGTCGGAGATTGCCGATATGGGTACTCTTCTTTCTGTCTTCGAGCAGGATCAGACCAATTGGGCAAAGTTGATGAACGAGGTGTTCGATGCCGAGCGTAGCTATACCACATCGGCCGGTGAGACGATCAATTATACATTGCGTGATCTGATTGTAACGTGGAAACCCGACCTGACGCTGGCCGAGGCGCGAGGCAAGATTATCATCCTTTCGCGCAGCGATTATGCCTACGGTAGCTACACAACACACGGCTTGATTACGCCCGACTATGGTGGTAAGGAGGAAATTGCATGCTCGGTGATTGGTAACGGTACGACCTATTCCAATGCAATCACCGTTCAGGATCTCTACGACCCGGGAACGGCCGCAGCAAAGTGGAACGCCGTACAGCCCGTGTTGGATGAGGCGGCTGAGGTTTCGCTTGCCGAGACTCCGAACTATATGTGGTATTTGAACCATGCTTCGGGTTATCTCAACAATTCGGCAACAACAAGCAGCTACCAGTCGAATGCTGCCGCTACGAATAAGGCGGTCTACGACTATATCACGAGCGATACGTGGAAGGGTTCGACCGGTATTGTGTTGATCGACTACGTGGGCGTGGAAACCTACTACGGTGATATCCTGCCGCAGGTAATCGTCGACAACAACTACAAGTACTACTTGAAGCGCAAGTCGAACTAATAAACGAACCGCAACGACATTTTTGTCGAATGCGACCGACAAAGAGCGAGCCTCCCTGCGAGCGTGGGTTACTTTCGGTAGCCCACGCCCAAAGGGGAGAGTCTCGAGCGGGGCTTGCGGTTTCGTGCGTGAGAAACGGCGATAGAATCGCCCCTCAGGGTTCAACCCCAAGCGACACCTGATTTTACAAACCCGGGCTCTGCGGTCATTTTGCGTCACGCGACTCGCCCCAACGGGAGCGCAAAACGTGGAAGGAGACCCGCAGCAAGTGATACAAAATGACACAAAATAACCGTGACAAACAATTCATTTATTAACCAAAAACAGTAAGCTATGAAGAAAATTTTGACGCTTTTGGCGTTTGCCTTGATGGCAGGCGCAGCCTTTGCTCAGACGGCCGATGTCGAGGAGGAGGTAATCTACGAAAAGAACAACCACAAGGTTGTGACCAACACCTTCTGGGATAACTGGTGGGTACAGCTCGGTGCCGGTGCTCAGATCTACTACGGTGACCACAACAAGCATGTGGACTTCGTCGACCGTCTTTCGCTGGCTCTCGATGCCGGTTTCGGTAAGTGGTTCAGCCCCCAGATCGGTGTGCGTGCCATGATCAGCGGTCTGTCGGTAAACGGCGCTACGCAGACGTGGCTGCAGGAGGATGGCGGTGTTCACGCGACGGGTAATACGATCCCCGGCAAGTACACCCACGACTACGGTTACCTGGTTGAGCAGCAGTTCGACTTCTACAACCTGCACGCCGATGTTCTCTTCAACATGTCGAACATTCTCTGCGGTTACAAGGAGAAGCGCGTATGGAACTGCTCGCCCTACATCGGTGTAGGTTGGATGGTGACCTGGAATAGCCCCCGCGCTCGTGAGGTGAGCCTCAACCTCGGTATCTTCAATGCCATTCGTCTGAGCGACAAGTTCGATTTCAACATCGACCTGCGCACCACGATGGTAAAGGATGGTTTCGACGGTGAGGTTGGTGGCCGCAAGGAGGAGGGTCTCTGGACCGCAACGGCCGGCTTCTCGTACAAGTTCAAGCAGCGTGGCTGGGATCGCTCGAAGACCATCATCCGCAACAACCGCGCCGAGGCCAACGCCCTGCAGAAGCAGCTCGAGGCCCTGCAGCGTGAGAACGACGGTCTGCGCAACGACCTGGCTAATGCCAAGGGTAAGGAGATTCGCGTCGTAGAGAAGGAGGCAACTGTATCGCCCGTACTCGTAACCTTCGAGATCGGCAAGTCGAAGCTCTCGAACCAGGCTCGTGTAACCCTCGGTCTGTTGGCTAAGGCCATCAAGGATTCGGACAACAAGCTGGTTTACACCATCGCCGGTTATGCCGATGCAGGTACGGGTTCGAAGAAGATCAACCAGAAGCTCTCCGAGGAGCGCGCTCAGGCTGTCTACAACTGCCTCACCGAGGAGTTTGGCGTAGACGAGAGCCAGCTGCGTGTTGTATCGAAGGGTGGTGTTGAGAACATGTACTACGACGATCCTCGTCTGAGCCGCGCCGTTATCATGGGTGCCAATGCCGAGGCCGGTTACGACATCGAGAAGTAATAGTTCGTTACACACAATCGTTAAGGGGACTCCTGTCGGGGGTCCCCTTTTTTGTTCTGTGCAGCGATGGGTTAATTTTTACCCCCTAATTTTTCAATTTTTCCATTTCCTTTGCGTAACTTTGTAGGTTGAAAGCGAAAAATCAAAAAAAACACAAAATAGCTATGGCAAAGGAACTGAAAGATTTGACCAAGTCGGACGATAACTACTCGCAGTGGTACAACGACCTGGTGATGAAGGCCGGACTGGCCGAAAATTCGGCTGTGCGCGGCTGCATGGTCATCAAGCCCTACGGCTACGCCATCTGGGAGAAGATGCAGGCCGCTCTGGATAAGATGTTCAAGGATACGGGCCACCAGAATGCCTACTTCCCCCTCTTTATCCCCAAGTCGTTCTTCTCGCGCGAGGCCAACCACGTCGAGGGCTTCGCCAAGGAGTGCGCCGTGGTGACCCACTACCGCCTCAAGAACGATCCCGAGGGTAAGGGCGTCGTGGTCGATCCCGCCGCCAAGCTCGAGGAGGAGCTCATCGTGCGTCCCACCTCGGAGACGATCATCTGGAACACCTACAAGAATTGGATCCAGTCCTACCGCGACCTGCCGATCCTCTGCAACCAGTGGGCCAACGTCGTACGCTGGGAGATGCGCACCCGCCTGTTCCTGCGTACCGCCGAGTTCCTCTGGCAGGAGGGCCACACGGCACACGCTACGCGCGAGGAGGCGATTGCCGAGGCCGAGAAGATGGTACACGTTTATGAGTCGTTTGCCCAGGATTGGATGGCACTGCCCGTTGTCGTAGGTCACAAGTCGCCCAACGAGCGCTTCGCAGGCGCCGAGGATACGCTGACGATCGAGGCCCTGATGCAGGATGGTAAGGCGCTCCAGAGCGGTACGTCGCACTTCCTGGGTCAGAACTTCGCCAAGGCCTTCGATGTGCAGTATGTCAACAAGGAGGGTAAGCAGGAGTATGTATGGGCCACCTCGTGGGGTGTCTCGACCCGTCTGATGGGTGCCCTGATCATGGCTCACTCGGACAACAACGGTCTGGTGCTGCCTCCGAAGCTCGCCCCGATTCAGGTGGTGATGGTTCCCATCTACAAGTCGGCCGAGCAGCTCGCTGCCATCTGCGAGCGTTTCGATGCGATTGCCGCCGAGCTGAAGAAGCGTGGCATCAGCGTCAAGATCGACGACCGCGATAATGTACGTCCCGGCTTCAAGTTCGCCGAGTACGAGCTCAAGGGTGTCCCCGTACGTCTGGCTATGGGTGGCCGCGATATGGAGAACGGCACCATCGAGTTGGTGCGCCGCGATACGCTCGAGAAGCAGACCGTGAGCCTCGAGGGGCTGGAGGATCTGATCGAGCAGCTGATGACCGACATCCAGCAGGGTATCTTCCAGAAGGCGCTCAACTACCGCAACTCGATGATCACGAAGGTCGATTCGTGGGAGGAGTTCAAGCAGGTGCTCGACGAGAAGGGTGGCTTCATCTCGGCCCACTGGGATGGTACGGTCGAGACCGAGGTGGCTATCAAGGAGGCTACGAAGGCTACGATTCGCTGCATCCCCCTCGATGCCGAGGATGAGGAGGGCGTATGTATCTTCTCGGGCAAGCCCTCGCAGCGCCGTGTGCTCTTCGCCCGCAGCTACTAAACCACGAACCGAACCTTAAAACTCAACTTTTATGATGCGCAAACTCTGCTGCCTGCTCTTGGCTGTGGCCCTGGTGCTGCCGCTGACCGTCGAGGCCAAGAAGAAACAGGAGGAGCCGAAGCAGCTCACGATCCAGAACCAGTGGTACGGCAAGCGTGTTGCCTACCTCGGTGACTCGATTACCGACGAGCGCCAGACCAAGACCCAGAAGGTCTATTGGCAGTTCCTCGAGGAGCTGCTGGGTATCGTGCCCACGGTCTACGGCATCAGCGGTAACCAGTGGCACCAGATCATCCCCCAGGCCGAGCGTATGATCGCCCAGCAGGGTCAGGAGGTCGATGCCATCCTGATCTTCATCGGTACGAACGACTTCAACGCCGGTGTACCGATTGGCGAGTGGTACGAGGAGAAGCCCGTGAACCTCGAGGTGCACCCCGACGGCACGAAGGAGTATCGCTGGCAGCGCACCCCCGTGATGGACGATGCGACCGTCTGTGGCCGTATCAACCGCGCGATGGAGTTCCTGAAGAAGAACTACCCGACGAAGCAGATCATCGTCCTGACGCCGATTCACCGTGCCCTCTTCCGCGGCGGCAACGGTCGTATCCAGCCCGACGAGCTCTATTCGAACAAGGTGGGTCTCTACCTCTCGGATTACCTCGAGATCTATCAGCAGATCGCCAACGTCTGGGCGGTGCCCGTCATCGACCTGAATTCGATCTGTGGTCTTTACCCTGTCATGGATGCGCATGCGCCCTATTTCCGCAGTGCCGATGCCGATCGTCTGCACCCCAACACCGAGGGTCAGTACCGCATGGCCAAGGCCTTGATGTATCAGTTGCTGGCTCACCCGGCCGACTTCGAGTAGGCGAGGGGGAGCGAGAACCAGCGTTTGAAATAAGTGAAGGAGGATGTGTTGAGCATCCTCCTTTTTTGTCAAAATCGGTAATTTATCGTACAAAAACCGAAAATTTCACCCGCCGTTTTAGCCGTTTCACCGTTGCGGTCAAGATGGGTGAAATCTTGGTCGAAATGGCTCTACAGCCCCTTCACGGTACGGTTTTTGCTCCTTCGTGACCCCAAAATATGTCGGGTAGGTGCGTTGTCGGGCTTCATCCGAAATTTGGAAAAACGAAAAAGAATGCCTATCTTGCAATCGAAAACAGAGCCGAAGGGGCTCATGAAAACCGAATTATTCACTGCATTACGCACTAAAAAAAGGATTGCCTATCGAGAAAACTCTACTCTTTTAACCCTTTAAAACGAAAGAGTATGAACGCACAAGTTATGAGCGACCAGCAACTGCTGGCCGGTTATCTTGCAGGTGATCAGAGTGCCATTTCGCAGCTTATCGACCGTCACAGCCGCCGCGTACGCGATTATATCCGTATGATGGTGAAGAGTAGTGATGTGGCCGAAGATATTTCCCAAGAGACATTTATTAAGGTTGTCAAGGTCATTGACGAGGGTCGCTATACCGATAGTGGCAAGTTCCTCTCGTGGGTGTTGCGCATCGCGCACAACCAGGTGATCGACTATTTCCGTCAGCAGAAGCAGAACCGCAACATCACCGAGTCCGATGCGGGCTACGATGTGCTGGGTACGCTGCGCTTTGCCGAGCCGACCGCCGAGGATCAACTCATGAGCGCCCAATCGGCCGCTGCAATTCGCACCCTTGTCGAGTTGTTGCCCGAGGAGCAGCGCGAGGTGGTCAAGCTGCGCTACTACGGTAATCTGACCTTCAAGGAGATTGCCGAGCAGACCGACGTGAGTGTCAATACCGCGCTGGGACGCATGCGCTACGCGCTAATCAATCTGCGCCGCATGATTCAGGAAAAAAAGATGGTTTTAAATTGATAACTGCACAATAAATACCCTCCCTTCTGCGTTCTATAACCAAAACAAGTTAAATAGAGCGTGCCTATGGAGGATTTCGACAACGACAAATTGAATGCCATCTCCGACGACGATGAACTCCTGATGCGTGAGGTTTTTCAAGGTGATCACGAGCTCTTTATGCTCCATCACTACCTCTCGGATGTTCTGCGCCAAGGAGATATATAGAGGGTTAATTTTTGATGGGGAAGGGGTGACCGAACAAGGTTGCCCCTTCTTTTTGGTTCGTTGCGAACGGGAGCCCATCAACGCCCCGATGGCGACTCTCGCATTTCGTAGTTGTCAGTTGTAATTCTAATTCGTGATTTTTAATCTTTAATTTTTAATAAAGCAAAAAGCACCCCCGTTTTCGGGAGTGCTTTTTGCTATGCGTTGTGTTTCGATTAGCGAACCTTGAAGCCCTCGTCGGCGCGCAGCGGAATGGGCATCGAGGCGTAGGTGCCGTTCTCGAGCTTCTCGCGTACCTGCTTGAAGGCCTCGATCGTGTACTCTACATCCTCCACCGTGTGGGCGGCCGTTGGGATGATGCGCAGGATGAGCTCGCCCTTCGGGATTACGGGGTAGATTACCATCGAGCAGAAGATGCCGTGGTTCTCGCGCAGGTCAACTACGAGGTTCGTAGCCTCCTGAACACCGCCCTTGAGGAATACGGGGGTTACGGGCGAGTTCGTTACGCCGATTTCGAAGCCGTTCTCCTTGAGCTTCGATTGCATGGCGTTTACCACCGTCCAGAGCTTCTCCTGGTATTCGGGGTGGTTGCGGATGAGCTCCAGACGCTTCAGCGCACCGATAACCATCGGCATCGGCAGCGACTTGGCGTAGAGCTGCGAGCGCATGTTGTAGCGGAAGAGGTTCACCAACCAACGGGGACCGGCCACGAAGGCACCGATGCCGGCCATCGACTTGGCGAAGGTGTTGAAGAGCACATCCACACCGTCGGTTACACCGAAGTGGGCTGCCGTACCCTTACCACCGGGACCCATCGTACCGAAGCCGTGGGCATCGTCCACGAGCAGGCGGAACTGGAACTCCTTCTTCAGGGCTACGATCTCGTCGAGCTTGCCCAGGTCACCCTTCATGCCGAATACACCCTCGGTGATCACCAGAACACCACCATTCTGCTGCTCGGCCAGGTCGGTGGCGTGCTGCAGCTGGAGGCGGAGCGAGTCGATGTCGTTGTGACCGAAGACGAAGCGCTTGCCCTTGTGCATACGCAGACCGTCGATGATGCAGGCGTGAGCCTCGGCGTCGTAAACGACTACGTCGCGCGGCGTGAGAAGGCAGTCGATGATCGAGAGCATACCCTGGTAGCCGAAGTTGAGCAGGAAGGCGTCCTCCTTGCCTACGAAGGCGCAGAGCTCACGCTCGAGCTGCTCGTGATATACCGTCTGACCGCTCATCATACGGGCACCCATCGGGGCAGCCATACCAAACTGGGCAGCACCCTCAGCGTCGGCCTTGCGCACCTCGGGGTGGTTGGCCAGACCCAGATAGTTGTTCAAGCTCCAATTGAGTACCTCCTTGCCGCGGAACTTCATACGAGGACCAATCTCACCCTCCAGCTTCGGGAAGGCGTAGTAACCGTGGGCGAAGCCCATATACTGGCCAATCGGGCCACCGGTGTTCTTTTCCAGGCGATCAAAAATATCTACCATAATCGTTGTTTGTATTTAAGTTTTTGAGTTTGTCCTTCTTTTCGTGTGCCTTTGGCACATTTTATCAACCAAAGGTAGGAATTTTTCCTTCGTTGGAGATACGTATTTATACTTATTTGTCTTTGTTTTAGCCCCTCACGCCCCCTTTTCGAGCAATCCGCGGCTGATTTGGTAGCGCATACGCACCACTTTGCGGCTCTTTATGGGGTGCATCGTAAGGCAGAGGAGGAGCGTCGCGACCCACTTCAGCCCCTCTTTGAGGAGCGTCGCAGTTACCTCTTCGCGCTCCTCGGCACGGCGGCGTTGGCTGATGCCGATGTGGTATGTGAGGCGGTCGAAATACTCCGCGGTGAGCTTCTCCTCGGGGATGATGTGCCACATCACGGCCGTGGGGATGTACCAGAGCTCCTCGCCACTCTCGCGGATGCGCAGGAAGAAGTCATTCTCCTCGCCACCAATGGGTTTGCCCCCGACACGTCCCAGGCGGGTGTTGAATCCGTAGCGCAGGGCAAAGGAGCGACGGAAGCCCATATTACCACCTCCAGGGAGTGCTCCTCGGGGGAAGGGGCGGATCGCCGTGCCGAACTCCATCGGGTTGGCAATCGGTCGTTCGGTCCAGCGGCTCATCCAGGCGGGGCGACCCGCAGGGTACTCGGCGATGATTTTACCGCCGGCGATGTTCGCTTCGGGGTGGCTCTCGAAGAAACGGAGGTAGCTCTCGATGAAATCCTCGTTGATGCGCTCATCGTCGTCGATCGAGCAGATCAGCTCGGTCGAAGCCTCCTGTAGGGCGCGGTTGCGGGCGTGCGAGACGCCGGCTTGCGGCTCCACAACGCGGCGCAGGCGCAGCGTAGGATTTTCGGCAGCAAAACGGGCCACCGCCTCGGCGGTGTGGTCGGTCGAGTTGTTGTCGATGATGAGGCACTCCCACAGTGCGGGGTCGAGTCGCTGACGGGCCACCGAGTGGAGGGCCACCAGGAGCGACTCTGCGCGGTTGTAGGTGGGGATGACGAGCGTGATGAGCGGAGCCATAGCGAGGAGCGGTTATTTGTTGCGGATCTTGCGGTAGGAGAGCACCTCGAAGTCGAGTTGGCGCTTCTGCAGATCGGCACGCACCACCTTGACGCGCATCTCGTCGCCCAACGTGAGGCGGATGCCCGAACGCTCGCCACGCAGCTCGAAGAGCTCCTGATCGAAGCGGAAGAAGTCGCCCTGAATATCGCGCAGGTAGGACATACCCTCGATGTGGGTATCCTCCAGCTCGACATAGACACCCCATTCGCTCATGCCCGAGATGTGGCCTACGAACTCCTCGCCCAGGTGGTCCTGCATAAATTCAACCATCTTGTATTTGATCGAGGCGCGCTCGGCATCGGCGGCAATCACCTCACGCTCGGTGGCGTACTCGCACTGCGCTTCGAGGGTCTGCTTGTCGGCCGACTTGCCATCCTCGAGGTAGCGGGCCAAGAGGCGGTGTACCATCATATCGGGGTAGCGACGGATGGGCGAGGTGAAGTGGGTGTAGTAGGGGAAGGCGAGGCCGTAGTGGCCGATGTTGTCGGTCGAATAGACCGCCTTGGCCATCGAGCGCACGGCCATCGTCGAGAGGGCATTGGCCTCGGCGTGGCCCTTGACCGAGCCGAGGAGCTTGTTCATCTCCTTCGAGATGGCGCGACCCTTCGTGGCGCGGAAGGTGTGGCCGAAGCGCATCGCAAAGTCGCGGAAGCGGTCGAGCTTCTCCGAGCT
>JAUMXM010000007.1:47812-57337 GCA_030529085.1 Rikenellaceae bacterium
GCCTTGCGCATCACCTGGGCCAGGCGGTGGAGGGTGAGCACCTCATCGGCATAGTCGCCCTTGCCCGTCTCGATGATTGCCTGCGCCTCCTGGTAGGAGAAGCGGTGCGAGGAGTAGATCACCGTGCGGCCAAACCACTCGTTGAGGATATCCATCTGCTCGTTGACCGTGAAGACGGCCGAGAAGCAGAGGCTCGCCTCGTGGGGGCGGAGCGAGCAGAGCTCGTTGCAGAGTCGCTCGGGGAGCATCGGAATGGTGCGATCGACCAGATAGACCGAGGTGCCACGGGCGTAGGCCTCGTCATCGACCACCGAGTGGGGACGGACGTAGTGGGTCACATCGGCAATATGGACGCCGACCTCCCAAACACCCTCCTCGACCTTGCGAATCGAGAGGGCATCGTCGAAGTCCTTGGCATCGGCGGGGTCGATCGTGAGGGTTGTTACGTCGCGGAAGTCGCGGCGGCGGGCAATTTCGTCGGCCGTAATCTCGCCACGAATGGCCTTGGCTGCCTCCTCCACCTCGCTCTCGAAGCGGTAGGGGAGGTCATATTCGGCCAGGATGGCGTGCATCTCCGTATCGTTGTTGCCGGCCATACCGAGGCGCTCCACTAACTCGCCTAAGGGGCTTTTTGAGCCGGGGGTCCACTCCACGATGCGTACGACGACCTTCTCGCCATCGCGCACCTTGGGGTAGAGTTTTTTCGGCAGGTAGATGTCGTAGGGCAAGCGGCGCGAGTCGGGGCGGACAAAGATCTGGTGAGCCCCCACCTCGGCAACGCCCACGTAGGGCTTCGTGCTGCGCTCGAGGATGCGGGTAATCTCACCTTCGAGCTTGCCGTCACGACCTCGGTGCATCACAACCACCTCGACGCGGTCGCCCTCCAGGGCACCGTAGGTGTTGCGCTGGTGGACAAAGATGTCCTGCTCGAGCTCCTCGACCTTGACGTAGATCGAGCCGCTCGAGATCATATCGCAGATACCCTCGTAGTGGGGCAGGTGGCGATTCGTCAGGCGGTATTTGTGACGGGCACACTCCTCGATGATCCCCTCGTCGTAGAGGCGGTCGAGGATCGCAAGGGTCTCGCGGATGCCGTCACGCCCGGCACCGCCCGAGGCGGCAGCGAGGTGCTTGAGCGAGAATTTGTTGTTCGGGAACTCCCGAAAGAGGTTGATGATGACCGAGGCGCGGTCGTGTTTGCGCCCCTTTTTCTTATCTTTCTTCATCGTTCAAAAGGGTATATACAAGGGTTGTGAAGAGCTTTTCGCCCACGGCCAAGGCACTTTCGTCGGGGGCAAAGTGGGGGGTATGGGAACGCCCCGAGGCCTTGCCGACCCCCAGCCGGTAGAAGAGTGAGGGGTAGCGGAGCGTGTAGAAGCCGAAATCCTCGGCCGTCATACGGCGTTCCAGATCGCACGGGGCGAAGCCCAGGGAGGTTGCCAAGGTGCGCGCCAGCTCCGTCAGGGCGGCATCGTTGCAGACGGCGGGGTAGCCGTGGCTCAAATCGAGCTGCGTCGTGGTGCCATGCAGGGTGTCGTTTTTCGCGATCAGCTCCTCGATGGTGCGGTGGAGCACTTGGCGGCGCTGCTCGTCGAAGGTGCGGAGTGTACCCTCCAGGTAGACCTCGTCGGGGATGACATTCGTGGCCCCCTCGGCCGCAATTTTACCCACCGAGAGGGTTACCCCCTCCTCGTTGAGGGCCAAGAGCGAGGTGATGAGGGTCGCTGTGGCGGCTACGGGGTCGGTAATGAGGTGGCGCATGGCGCCGTGGCCTCCCTTGCCGCCGACGCGGAAGCGAAGCTCGTCGCTCGAAGCCATAAAGGGGCCTGCGTGGAGTCCGATTTGGCCCACCTCCAACTGCCAATCGACATGCTCACCGATGCAGGCTATGACCTCGTAGTCGGCAAAGGGCTCTTCGGCGAGCACCAGCGAAGCGCCGCCGGGGTTGAGCTCCTCACCCGGTTGGAAGAGTCCGAATACGACCCCCGCAAAGTCGGGGTTCTGTTGCAGGGCGCAGAGGGTGCCATAGAGGGCGGCAGCATGCATATCGTGGCCGCAGGCGTGCATCACACCCCGATTTTCGGAGGCATAGGGAAGCGCGGTCTGCTCCTCGATGGGCAGGGCGTCGATGTCGGCACGCAGAATCAGGGCGCGGCGTGCCGTCTCGGGGGTGGTCTTCGACCCCTCGATGCGGGCCAGGATGCCTGTGCGGGCAATCGGCTCGAAGTGAATGCCCGCCTCGGTGAGTACCTCGGCAATGAAGGCGGCTGTGCGGTGCTCCTCGAACGAGAGTTCGGGGTGGCGGTGCAGGTGGCGGCGGAAATGGATCGTATCCATAGTGTAGTGTGCTAAATTCAAAATGGGGAAGAGGTGGCTAAGGGTTTTTAAGGGTTATTAAAGGGCGCTAAAGGTTATTAAGGGTGGCCTTTAGTCGCCTTTAGAAACCTCTTTGTTCTTGCCTCTCTTCTCTTAAAAGATTGCTTTTGCAATCTGTATAATGTTTTCGGCTTTGCCCATCGGGTAGTAGTGCAGCACGGGGATGCCGGCAGCCTTCAGCTCGCGGCTCTGGGCGATGGCCCACTCGGTGCCGATCTGACGCACCGCAGCCCGATCCTCGGCGTGGGCGCGCACCTCACGCGCCAGCTCCTCGGGGATGTGGCACCCGAAGATGCGGGGCAGGGTCTCGAGGTGCTTCACGAGGGCCAGGGGCTTGATACCCGGGACGATGGGGACGGTGATGCCCGCCTCGCGGCAGCGGCGCACGAAGTCGAAGAAGCGGCTGTTGTCGTAGAAGAGCTGCGTGACGATATACTCGGCGCCGGCATCGACCTTGGCCTTGAGGTGCAGGAGGTCGCTCTCGGCCGAGGGGGCATCGCTGTGGGTCTCGGGGTAGCCTGCGACACCGATCGAGAAGGAGGTGCGGTGGCAATCCTCCAGCTCCCCATCGACAAACTCGCCCCGATTCATCGCGGCAATCTGCTTGACCAGATCGACTGCGTGGGCGTGACCCTCGGGGTGGGGAACAAACTTTGGCTCGCTCATAAAGCCGTCGCCGCGCAGCGCCAGGACATTGTGCAGCCCCAGGAAGTCGAGGTCGATCAGGGCATCCTCGATGTCGTAGCGCGAGTGTCCGCCACAGATCAGGTGGGGTACGACCTCCACGCCGTAGCGTTGGCGGATGGCGGCCGAGATACCCACCGTGCCGGGGCGGCGGCGCACGATGTGGCGCTCGAAGCTCCCATCGGGGAGCTGCCTCTCCTTGAGTACCTCGCGGTGGAAGGTGACATTGATGTAGGCGGGGTCGAAGGGCATCAGGCGGTCGATTGTGGCCGCAATACCCTCCATGCCATCCCCCTTGAGGGGCGGCAGCAGCTCGAAGGCAAAGCGGGTGGTACCCGTCTGTTGCGCGTGGCGTATCAGTTCAGCTACATTCATACGTTGTGGGGTATAATTTTGCGGATTGCCTCCTCGTCGAGCGAGCGACGACGGGCGTAGTCGGCAAGCTGTTCGCTGTCGATGCGACCCACCGAGAAGTAGTCGCCATCGGCCGTCAGCAGGCCGCAGAGGGCTTCACCCGGGGCAATCATCCAATTTTCGGTCAGTTTCATTTCGGTCGTAATCTCCACGGCCAAGAGGTCGAATACCTCGCGCTTGAGCGAGTGGTCGGGGGTGGCGGGGTAGCCGAAGGCCATGCGACGACCCTGGTATTTCTCGCGCAGCAGCTGCTCGGGGGTCATCTGCTCCCCCTTTTCGTAGCCCCACATTTGGCGGCGTACGAAGCTGTGGATGGTCTCCATGAAGGCCTCCGTGAGGCGGTCGGCCAGGAGCTTGGCCAGCATGGCGCGGTAGTCGTCGCCCTCGCCCTTAAAGCGGTCGGTGAGGGCCGCAAGGCCGATGCCGCCCGTCAGGGCAAAGCAGCCGATGTAGTCCCCCTTCGGGGCCACAAAGTCGGCCAAGGAGCGGTTCTCGGCGCCGCGCGTCTGGTTGCGGAGCATTGCCAAGCGCTTCTCGCGTCCCTTGGGGTCGGTGATGAGGATGTCATCCCCCTCGCTGCGGGCGGGGAAGATACCCACGACACCCTGCAGTTTGAGGCTCTTCGTTGTCTTGATCTCTTCGAGCAGAGCGCGAGCATCGGCGAGGAGCTTGCGGGCCTCCTCCCCCTTCTCGGGGTGGTCGAGGAGCTCGGGGTAGCGCCCCTTCAGCCCCCAGGCGGCAAAGAAGAAGCTCCAATCGATGAGCGGCTCCACGTCGGCAATGTCAAAGTCGGGGAAGACTAAGCGACCCGTATGGTTGGGTTTGATGGGGCGGTGGCCATACCCCTTGCGACCCATCTTGCGGGCCTCGGCAAGGGGAACGAGGCTCTCGCCCTCGGTGGCCGAGCGGTGGTGCTCGCGGAGTGCCTCCTGCTCGGTGCGAAGCTCAGCGGCAAAGGCTTCGCCCTCTTTACCCAGGAGCTGTTGCAGGATGCGGCTGTTCTGGCTGGCGTTGGCCGAGTGGGCTACGATGCCCCGATAGAGGGGTGCCATCTTGACGGCGGTGTGGAGTGCCGAGGTGGTAGCGCCACCCACCACGACGGGAATCGAGGCTTCGGCGCGCTCCAGGGCACGGCAGACGTTGCACATCTCGTCGAGCGAGGGGGTAATCAGACCGCTCAAGCAGATGGCATCGACGCGGTTTTTCAAGGCCTCCTCCACGATGCGTTCGGTCTCGACCATCACACCCAGGTCGATCATCTCGAAGCCGTTGCAGGCCATCACGACCGATACGATATTCTTGCCGATGTCGTGGACATCGCCCTTGACCGTGGCGATGAGAATCTTGCCGGCGGAGTGGCCCGAGGCGGCACCCTGCTCGATGTAGGGGGTCAGCACCCCCACGGCACGCTTCATCACGCGCGCCGACTTGACCACCTGCGGCAGGAACATCTTGCCCTCGCCAAAGAGTTTGCCGACGCGCTCCATAGCGGGCATCAGCACGCCGTCGATCACCCCGATGGGGCTCTTCAGCGCCTCGTAGGCCTCCAGCGTATCGGACTCGATGTGGTCGGTAATGCCCTTCGTCAGGGCGTATTGCAGCCGCTCGGTGTAGGAGCCGTTGCGCCAGCTCTCGGTCGAGGTGCTCTGCTCCGAGGCGGTGCTCTTCACCTCCTGGGCATACTCGGTGAGTCGCTCGGCGGCATCGGCGCGGCGGCAGAGGATCACATCCTCGACACGCTCCAAGAGCTCGGCAGGGATGTCGTCGTAGATGCGCAGCAGCTGGGGATTGACGATGCCCATATCCATACCGGCACGGATGGCGTGGTAGAGGAATACGGCGTGCATCGCCTCACGCACGGTGTTGTTGCCGCGGAACGAGAACGAGAGGTTCGAGACACCGCCCGTGATTTTGACGTGGGGGCAGCGCTCCTTGATGGTGCGCGTGGCCTCGATGAAGGCCTTGGCATAGCCGTCGTGCTCGGGCATACCCGTAGCCACGGCCAGGATATTGGGGTCGAAGATAATCGCCTCGGGGGGGAAGCCATCCGCGGTCAGGAGGCGGTAGGCGCGCTCGGCAACCGCCACTTTGCGCTCGTAGCTCTCGGCCTGACCCTCCTCGTCGAAGAGCATCACCACGGCGGCAGCACCCAGGCGGTGAATCTGTCGGGCACGTGCGAGGAACTGCTCCTCGCCCTCCTTGAGCGAAATCGAATTGACCACCGAGCGACCCTGGGTCAGCTCCAAGCCCGCCTCGATCACCTCCCAGCGCGAAGAGTCGATCATCACCGGCACGCGGGCAATCTCCGGCTCGGAGGCCATCAGTGCCAGGAAGGTGGTCATCGCCTCCACGCCGTCGATCATGCCGTCGTCCATGCAGACGTCGATCACCTGTGCACCCGCCTCGACCTGCTGGCGCGCCACCGAGAGGGCCTCCTCGTAGTTCTTCTCGCGAATCAGGCGGGCAAACTTGGCCGAGCCGGCCACATTTGTGCGCTCGCCGACGTTGATGAAGTTCTTTTCGGGGGTCACCTCCAGCGGCTCAAGACCGCTCAGGCGGGTGGTATACTCCTCGGCAGGGAGGGGTCGCGGGGCGTAGTTGCCCACGATCTTTTGCAACTCGAAGATGTGCTGGGGGGTGGTGCCGCAGCAGCCACCCACGATGTTCAATAGGCCGCGCTCGAGGTAGGCGCGGATATCCTCGGCAAACATCTGGGGCGTCTCGTCGTAGCCACCCATCAGGTTGGGAAGACCGGCGTTGGGGTGTGCCGAGATGCGGCAGGGGGCCACCTTCGCCAGGCGCTCGATGTAGGGGAGGAGCTCCTTGGCTCCAAAGGCGCAATTCAGGCCGATGGAGAGGAGACGGCTGTGGCTTACCGAGGCGGCCAGCGCCTCGACGGTCTGCCCCGAGAGGGTGCGGCCGCTCTTGTCGGCCAGCGTGCCCGAGAGCATTATGGGGAGCTCGGGGGCTGCCTCGCGTGCAGCGTAGAGGGCCGCCTTGGCGTTGAGGGTATCGAAGACCGTCTCGATCAGAATCAGGTCGGCACCCCCCTCGCGCAGCCCTGCAATCTGCTCGCGGTAGGCCTCGACCAGGGCGCGGAAGGTCACCTCGCGTGCTGCGGGGTTCTCGACCTCGGCCGAGAGCGATGCGGTGCGGTTCGTGGGGCCTACGGAACCCGCCACGAAGCGGGGCTTCGCGGGGTTTTGGAGCGTGTAGCGGTCGGCGACGGCGCGGGCCGTGCGTGCAGCTGCGGCGGCAATCTCGCGGGCGTAGGGCTTTAGGTCGTAATCGGCCAGCGAGATGGCGTTGGCGTTGAAGGAGTTCGAGGTGATGATGTCGGCACCCGCCTTGAGGTACTTTTCGTGAATCTCGGCCACAGCCTGCGGCTGGGTCAGCGAGAGGAGGTCGCCGCACCCCTTCAGGGGGGTGGTGTGGGCCTCGAAACGCTCACCGCGGTAGTCCGCTTCGCCGAAGCCGTATTGTTGCATCATCGTACCGAATCCGCCGTCGAGCAGCAGGATGCGTTCCGTGAGGAGTTGTTCTATGCGCGTCATTTATTGCTTGATAAGTTCGATTTCGTAGATTTTGGGCCACTTCTTGCCCGTGATAAGGATGCGCTTCGTGGCGGCATCGTAGGCGATGCCGTTCAGCACGTCGGTCGTCTCGTCGCGGAGCGAGTCGGGGAGGATGCCCTCCAGCTCGACAACCCCCTCGGCACGACCCGTCGCAGGGTCGATAATCAGGATCTGATCCGTCAGGTAGACGTTGGCCCAGATTTTACCCTCGATCCACTCCAACTCGTTGATGTAGTCGACAGGCTGCCCTTTGTAGGTGACCGTCACCGACCCCTCGCGGCGGAAGTTTTCGGGGTTGATTTTGAAGATCTTGGCCGAGCCGTCCGAGAGGTAGAGCTTCTCGCCGTCGGTCGTCAGCCCCCACCCCTCGCCGATGTAGCGGAAGTCGCGTACCTTCGCTCCCGTCTCGATGCTGTAGACGTGGCAGACATTCTCGGTCCAGGTGAGCTGGTAGAGGTAGTTGTTGTGGATGGTGATGCCCTCGCCAAACTCCGAGTCGGGGAGGGTGGCTTCGGTGAAGTAGGAGCCGTCGTTGAGGTTCAGGGTGCGAATCTCCGAGCCGCCATACTCGCCCGTGCCCTCCCAAAGAATCCCTTTATGGAAGACAAAACCCTGCGTGTAGGCGTTGCGCGCGTGCGGATACTCCTTGACGATGCGGTAGGTGTAGCGGTCGGGTTCGGGGATTTCGATGCGCTTGCTGCGCCCCTTACTGCCACAGCCACAGGCCATTGGCAGGGCCAGAAGCAGCAGGAAAAGTATGCGTAGATTTCTCATGGTCGAATAAAACAGTTTTTCTAATTTACAAAAATAAGAAAAAAAGAGGAAAGAGCAAAAGAGACTAAAGGTTATTAAGGGTGATTAAGGGTTTTTGGTCGCTATAGGTCGCTATGAGTCGCTATAGGGGGCTGAAGGTTGTGGGATGTTGTTTTTTTGTTGAATTTTTTTTGGGGAGGGGGGAACTTTTTGTATATTTGTGAGTGTCTGTTCAAGCGAAATGGATTCGATGAGAACAGTTTTACTATTCATTTATTAGACCGATTCATTAACTTAAATTACTAATGCTATGAAGAAATTTTTATTTGTTTTTGCGGCTTTGGTTATGGTAGCCGGTTTTGCTATGGCTCAATCCTATCAGGAGGTTGTCTATTTGAAGAATGGCAGTGTGATTCGCGGTGTTGTTATAGAGCAAGTTCCGGGTGTTTCGTTGAAGGTGCAAACATCGGATGGCAGTATCTTTGCTTATCCGATGTCGGATGTTGAGAAAATTACAAAGGAAGTCCCTGTAACAACTCAATATAAAGCGGCTGCTTCGCTCTCGTCAAATGGTCTTGTGAGAGGTTATCGCGGTTTTGTCGATGCCGGTTATTCGGTCGGAGTCGGGGATGGAGATGGCGCAGATTTTGCTGCTGTTACGACAAGTCACGGCTATCAGTTCAATCGCTATATCTTCCTTGGTGGCGGAGTGGGCGCTCATTACTACTACGATGCCGAATTGGTGTCATTCCCGATTTTTGTAAATTTCCGTACTGACTTTGTAGATGCCAAAGCTTCTCCCTTTGTGGATGTAAAGGGTGGTTATTCGGTCGGAGATGTTGAGGGTCCCTTTGCCGGTTTGTCTGCCGGTGTACGTGTCTCCCTTAAGAATAGTAAGGCTTTGAATATCAGTATCGGTTACGCTGAGCAAGGAGTTGAATCTTATTACTATTATAGTGATAGCGATTGGGAGTGGTTTGGTGCTGTGACGCTTCGTTTCGGCTTTGAATTCTAATTCAGGCAGGAAAACTTATAATTATCAAGCGTCGTTTTTTTTCGATGCTGTCAAGAGGGGTTCGCCCCTCTTTTTTTTGTTGAAAAAGTCGGGGCTCCTTTAGCCTCCTTTAATTGCCTCTTTAATCCCGCTATGCGAGCTTGACTTTGCTACGACTCGGCATTGTCTGCAAGCAGCCACTGCTCTCGCCTCAATCGCAAAGGTGCTCTTTGCTCTTTTCTCTCCTTGCAAACTCTTAATTTTTAATCTTTAATTTTTTATTCTCGAATCGTCATTCCGAACGCGTAGCGGAGGAATCCACCCTATTCCCTGCTACTTACCCAAAAGGGGAACAAGGTAGTTCCCTCGTCGCCTGCGGCTCACTCGGGATGACATTACTCCTTCCCGTCAGGGCGCGTGGCAATCTGAACAGGCACCACGACCCTCTTCCCGCTCGGCGAGATTCCCTCGTCGCCTGCGGCTCACTCGGGATGACGTAAACGTGTCATTCCGAACGCAAAAGCGGAGGAATCTACTTTATTCCCTGCTACTTGCCAAAAAGGGGAACAAGGTAGTTCCCTCGTCGCTCCGCTCGCTCGGGATGACATAAAAGTGTCATTCCGAACGCGGAGCGGAGGAATCTACCGCTGTTCCCGGATGCTGAAAAAAGGAATAAGGTAGTTCCCTCGTCGCCTGCGGCTCACTCGGGATGACATAAAAGTGTCATTC
>JAUMXM010000035.1 GCA_030529085.1 Rikenellaceae bacterium
CAACCCTACGACTGAAAAATTTCCCGATTACGGCCCCGTCAAAGCCTTCCCCACGGCTGTAGGACACGGGCGCAACGCTACGGGTGGTCGCGGTGGCGAGATCTACCACGTCACCAACCTCAACGATTCGGGAGCAGGCTCATTGCGCGATGCGGCGAGCGAGTCAAACCGCACAATCGTATTCGATGTGGCAGGTGTCATCACCCTCAAATCGGTCCTGGTGCTCAAGAGCAACCAAACGCTCCTCTTCCAAACCGCACCGGGCGACGGCATCGAGATCTACAACAACCGCGTGGCCTCATCGGGTGCTTCAAACCTCATTGTGCGCTACATGCGTGTGCGCCTGGGACGACAGGTCTCGGGCAAAGATAATGTCGATGCGGCAGGCCTTTCGAGCGGCGCCGATGTGATCTACGACCACTGCTCCTTCACCTGGGGTGTCGACGAGTGCTTCTCGATCAGCGCCGACAACAAGGGGACACGTCCGCAACGCATCACGCTCCAAAATTCGATCATCGGCCAGGGGTGCATGAATCACTCGGCCGGAGGGCTGATTCAGACCTCGGAGAGCGAGGGGGTGACCATCTACCGTAACCTGCTGATCGACAACGGCGCTCGCAACTTCAAGGTCAAGGGGCTGAATCAATATGTAAACAACGTGGTCTACAATTGGGGCTCATCGAGCTGCTACGACATGAGCAACTCGGAGGGTATCTCCGACACGCAGATCGAGAACAACTACTTCATCCAGGGGCCCTGCTACGTATGGCGCAACACCCCTGCCGCCGAGGTAAGCGAGGAGATCTACAACAACCCCGAGATATGCAGTCCGACGGGCGCCGGCCACAACTACTACGAAGTACTACGCCAGGAGAACCCCACCAAACCCTTCACGAAGGGCAACGCCAACTTCAAGAGCTACTTCGCAGGCAACTACTTCGACAAGAACAAGGATGGCGCGCTGAACGGCGTGGAATTGACCACCTCAAATTTCTCGACCTACTGCAGCGGCACCCCTACCTTCCTCACGACCCCCTCGTCGCTCCACCCCGCCATCGAAGGGATGCAGAGCGCCACAGAGGCCTACGCGTGGGTTGTAAAGTATGTCGGAGCTTCGCTGCCGGCACGCGACAAGGTCGACGGCTATATGATCGAGGAGCTCACCTCGCTCGGCACGAAGGGTACGATTTTCCGCGATCAGCGCAAGACGTTGCAATATCCGCTGGCAAACAGCTGGCAACAGATTTCGACCGCCGATACCCGTCCGACCGACAGCGACAAGGATGGCATACCCGACGAGATTGAGGAGCGCTACGGACTCGACAAGAACGATCCGTCGGATGCCGCCAAGATTGCAGCCAACGGCTACTCGAACATCGAGAACTACACCTTTCTGCTTGAACAAGAACGCAATTGATAAATGTATAGACCCATGAAAAAACTACTTTTAGGCGCAGCCCTTCTCATGATCGGGTGCGCAACAACACCCGAACCGATCGATCGTTTAGCCCTCTTGGAGCGCAACAATCCCCATGTTGATTCGATCGACACCTTAGCATCGCTCACCGTCGGCAACGGCGGATTTGCCTACACGGTCGATGCTACGGGTTTGCAATCCTTCCCCGAGCACTACAGCCTCGGTGTACCCCTCGGTACGCAGAGCGATTGGGGTTGGCACACCTTCGACAATCCCGAGAAATACCTCCACGAGGAGTCGCTCCGCGAGTACGACTTCGGCCATGGCCACAAGGAGCTCTACGCCACGCAACCCCAAGAGGGTCGCGGCAAGGGGGCTGCAGATTGGTACCGCATGAATCCCCACCGCCTGCACCTCGGCAACATCGGCTTTGCCGACCTCAAGGTGGATCAGATCGACCAAATCGACCAAACGCTGGACCTCTACAACGGCGTGATCAACTCGCGTTTTGCAGTTGATGGCGAGGTGGTCGAGGTGAGAACCTCGTGCGATCCCGAGGCCGACCGCATCGTGGCCGAGATCAAAAGCACGAAGCACCTTCCCATCGCGCTGCGCTTCCCCTACCCGACGGGTGTGCACTGCGACGATGCTTCGGATTGGAACGCCGACGAGAAGCACCTCACGGAGGTGATCGACTGCCAGGAGCAGTCGGCGCTGATTCGCCGCACGATCGACAAGACGACCTACTACCTCACGCTCGCCTGGACGGGTGAAGCTTCGCTCGCGTGCGAGGGTCGCAACCACCTGACGCTGATGCCCAAGAGCGATGCATGGAGCCTCTCGGCCGAGTTCACCCCCGAGCAGCCCGAGGCCAAGGCAGCAGCTATCGACCACACGGCTGCCATCGCCTTCTGGAACAACTTCTGGAACAAGGGCGGCATTGTCGATTTCAGCCACTGCACCGATCCGCGCGCCACGGAGCTGGAGCGTCGCGTCGTACTCTCGCAATACCTGCTGGCCGCCCAGTGTGCCGGTGATACACCTCCCCAGGAGACGGGTCTGACCTACAACTCGTGGTTTGGTAAATTCCACCTCGAGATGATCTATTGGCACCAGGCGCAATTTGCCCTCTTCGGCCACGAGGATCTGCTGCTGCGCACCTTGAAGTGGTACCACTCGGCAGCCCCCGTTGCCAAGCAGATTGCCGAGCGCCAAGGCTTCGAGGGTCTGCGTTGGATGAAGATGACCGACCCGAGCGCCATGGAGGCCCCCTCGAAGACCGGTTCGTTCCTCATCTGGCAGCAGCCCCACCTGATCTACCTCCTGGAGCTCTGCTACCGCGCCAACCCCTCCGAGGAGCTGCTCAACGAGTATGCCGAGTTGGTGGAGGAGACCGCTACGTTCATGTACGACTTCGCCTCGTACAACCCCGAGAAGGATCGCTACGAGCTGCGCGGCGTGATCCCCGCCCAGGAGACCCTGCGCGCCGCCGAGACAATCAATCCCCCCTTCGAGCTCTCCTACTGGCACTGCACGATGCAGATGGCACAGCTCTGGCGCGAGCGTCTGGGCAAGGAGCGCAACACGGATTGGGACGACCTACTCGCGAAGCTCTCGCCCCTGGCCGAGAAGGATGGCCTCTACCTGGCCGCTGAGACCGCACCTCAGACCTACAAGGATATCCGCTTCACCTCGGACCACCCTGCCGTGCTGGGTGCCGTAGGTATCTGCCCCCAATCGCGCCTGGTCGACCCCTCCATTATGAAGCAGACCCAGGAGTGGATCTGGGATAATTGGAATTGGCACAAGACCTGGGGCTGGGACTACCCGATGGTTTCGATGAACGCCACCCGTCTTGGCGAGCCCGAGAATGCCGTGGCAGCCCTCTTGATGTCGAAGCGCACGAATACCTGCCTGAAGAACGGCCACAACTTCCAGGATGCTCGTCTGCGCTGCTACCTGCCCGGCAACGGTGGTCTTTTGACCGCCATCGCTCTGATGTGCGCCGGTTGGGATGGCTGCGAGGAGCAAAATCCCGGCTTCCCGAAGAATGGCAAATGGGATGTTCGCTGGGAGGGCATCAAGCCATTGCCTTAACGCGAACTCGAAGATAGAAGAAGAACACTTTTTTTAGACCCCTAACACCCATTCACCGATGATACGCACAAGGCTTTTTTTGTCGGGGCTACTCCTTTGGACTTTGACGGCTACGGCACAACAACCGCAAACACCCCAACTCAACGAGGATTACACCTTCAACAAAACCACCTTCGCACCGCGCGCGTTGCACTACCGCCCCGACGGGCAGAGCGCAATCTGCGTGGATGGCACGGCGCGTTTCAACCGCGCACTCTACGGCGCACACACCGGTTTTCGCCTGGAGTGCAGCGACCGCCCGGAGTTTGGCATCTACCTGCCGGGGATGGGTGGCAACCTACAACTGACGCTCCCCAACGGACCCTGCACGGCGCGCTATACGGCGGGTCGCATGGATTACAAGCAGGGGGGTGTAACAATCGAAGCACAGGTGCTGCGCGAGGGGGAGGATGGAGCCCTTTGGCGATTGAAAAACACCACCCAAAAACCGATTGAAATCGGCGTTCGCTTTGGCGGCGTGAGTGGTAAAAAATTCTACCGCAACGGCGATCTGGGTGTCGATGATCCCGACTGCTTCTCGCTCAAAGAGGAGTACTGCACAAACAACAACTACACGCAAGAAAAGGGCTTGATACGCGTCGGATATGAGGCTAAAGTAAAAGGTGAAGTTACATTGATTATTCCACTTGAAGACCAGCAGGTAACAAGCACACCTATTCTTGAAGGAAAACTTCAGCTTCCGGCCAAAGGCGAACTGCTGCTTGCCTACTTCCCCCGCCACGAAAAATACCATTCGCAAGAGGCGCTTCAGGGGCTCATAGCCAAGGCCGAGAAGCAACGCGAAGCGCTGGCCGCCTCGCTTTCGATCGAGACCCCCGACCCCTATCTGAATCCCGTAGCAGGGGCGTTGGCTTTGGCTGCCGACGGCATCTGGAGCGGCCGCACCTGGCTGCACGGATCCATTGGCTGGCGCACGGAGCACCTCGGGTGGCGAGGAGCCTATGTGGGTAGTGCCCTTGGGTGGCACGACCGCGCCCGCACCCACTTCCGCACCTACGCGGCCAACCAGGTAACCGACATCGAGCCTCGATACGACCATCCGCGCCAAGACTCGACCCTGAACCTGGCACGTGCCGAGAAAAAGTGGGGAACGCCGATGTACAGCAACGGTTATATCTGCCGTCGTCCGGGCAAACGCGAGATGTCGCACTACGACATGAATTTGGTCTACATCGATGCTCTGTTGCGCCACATCCGTGCGACGGGTGACGTGGATTTTATGCGCGAGATGTTCCCCGTCATAAAGCGTCACCTCGCGTGGGAGAAGCGCAACTTCGATCCCGATGGCGATTTTCTCTACGACAGCTACTGCGCCATCTGGGCCAGCGACGCCCTCTACTACAACGGAGGCGGTGTAGCCCACTCCTCGGCCTACAACTACTTCGCCAACAGCGAAGCGGCCCGCATTGCCGAACTGATCGGTGAGGACCCCACCCCCTATCGCGCCGAGGCCTTCTCGATCGACCGCGCCATGTTCGACTACCTCTGGGACAGCTACGGCGTCTATTGGGCCGAGTTCTACGACAAGATGGGACACCCGCGCCTCCACCTCTCGCCAGCTCTCTGGACCATCTACCACACCATCGACTCGGAGATTAACACACCGCTCGAGGCAGCCGGAACAGCGCGCTATGTGCAGCGTGAATTACCCCATCTTCCCGTTCGTTCGACCGACTTCGAAGAGGAGTATCTGCTTCCCGCCACCTCGGATTGGCAGCCCTACATCTGGTCGATCAACAACGTAGCCGTAGCCGAGGTGATGCACGCAGCGCTGGCCTACTGGCAGGCCGGCATGAACGAGGAGGCCTACCACCTGATGAAGGGCATCGTTTTGGACAACATGTACCTCGGGACTTCGCCCCTTAACTTCGGACAGATCAGCTACCTGGATGCAGCTCGAGGCGAGTGCTACCGCGATTTTGCCGACCCGATTGGTGTCTGGAGTCGTGCGCTGACCGAGGGTCTCTACGGCATACGCCCCGACATGCTCGCCGGGAAGGTGACCCTGCAGCCGGGCTTCCCCGAAGCGTGGGACCACGCCTCGATTCGCCACAACGACCTCTCGTACAGCTTCCGCCGCAAGGCCGGCAAAGCCCTCTACGAGATCGAGAGTCGCTATCCGAGCGAAACGACCATAGACCTGGTAATCAACGGATCGCGCGTCAACGAGGTCAAAGTTAACGGCCGCAAAGTCGCCTACGAGGAGGTTGCCGAATCCTACGGCAAGCCCCGTATCCGCATTCCCCTGCAAGGCGACAGCCGATATCGGGTTGAAATCCGACTTCACAAGCAAGCACCGGCTATCGAATATGCGGATGGTCCTCAGGGCTTCCGCAAAGCGATTCAGAACAACCTCGCCTTCTACGAAGCGCTGCCCATCGAGCCGGTACACAAACCCGTAAGCGGCGAATTCGAGATTGCGAAAACATCGTATCGACCGCTCGACATTTCGACCGCCTACAACGCCTCGGTCAACGAGATCTACCGCAACGAATACCTCGCACCGCGTCCCCGCGTGACGACACTCCAAATTCCCAAGCAGGGCTACGGCGACTGGTGCCACCCGAAGGCGATGGCCGAGATTGACGACAAGGGGCTGCGCGACACGCTTCGTCGCCACGCCATTAACGATCGTCAGGGCATACTGGTGCGCCACGAGATTCCGATGCAACTCGCCCACACGGGCCACAACGTAGCCTACACCTCGCTGTGGGAGAACTACCCCACCGCCATCGAGTTGCCGCTTGCGGGCCACGGCCGCCGACTGATTCTCGTGATGGTCGGCTCGACGAATCACATGCAGAGCCACATCGCCAACGCTCGCCTGACGGTGAGCTACACCGATGGCACCACTACCCAACTCGAGTTGGTAAATCCCGACAACTGGGCCTCGATCGAGCAGGTGGGCATCAACGACGGTTATTCGTACCGCGCACCCGCCTTGTGGCGCCTGGGGCTGCAGAACACCATTCTAAGCCGCACGCTCGACCGCGATATGGGCATCGAAGGAATCAACCGCATGATTCCGGGAGGTGCCGCCACACTGGTGCCTATGGCAATCGAGCGCGACAAAGAGCTCTCCTCGCTTCGCCTGGAGGCACTGTCGAATGATGTGGTTGTGGGCATAATGGGTGTAACGGTGGAAGAATAAGCTGCAAAAATGAGAAATTAAAAAATTACTTATTATCTTTGTGCGCGTTAAAAAATAGGTAACACAAAAATCAAGCAATAACATGGCATTACAATGCGGCATTGTGGGTCTTCCCAACGTGGGTAAATCGACCCTTTTCAACTGTCTGTCGAACGCAAAGGCACAGGCAGCCAACTTCCCCTTCTGCACCATCGAGCCCAACGTGGGCGTCATCACCGTGCCCGACGAGCGTTTGACCCGTCTGGCCGAGATCGACAAGCCGAAGCGCGTGATCCCCACGACGATCGAGATTGTCGATATCGCAGGTCTTGTGAAGGGTGCTTCGAAGGGCGAGGGTCTGGGTAACAAGTTCCTGGGCAACATCCGCACCACGAATGCCATTATCCACGTTTTGCGCTGCTTCGAGAATGGCAACATCACCCACGTCGACGGCTCGATTGATCCCGTGCGCGACAAGGGTATCATCGACACTGAGCTGCAGCTCAAGGACCTCGAGACGATCGAAAACCGCCTGGCCAAGACCCAAAAGCAGGCTGCCGTAGGTGGCGACCGTCAGGCCAAGCGCGCTGTGGAACTGCTTTTGCAGTACAAGGCACTTCTCGAGCAGGGCAAGAATGCCCGCGAACTGGAGATCGAGCCCGAGGATAAGAAGATCGTGGCCGAGCTGTGTCTCTTGACGAACAAGCCGGTGCTCTACGTCTGCAATGTCGAGGAGCAGTCGGCCGTGACGGGTAACGCCCACACGGAGGCCGTCAAGCAGGCCATCGCCGACGAGAAGGCCGAGATGCTGATCGTGGCAGCCGCTACGGAGGCCGATATCGCCGAGCTGGAGAGCTACGAGGAACGTCAGATGTTCCTCGAGGATCTGGGCCTCAAGGAGTCGGGCGTAGCACGCCTGATCAAGGCCGCATACAAGCTGCTCGACCTGGAGACCTTCTTCACGACGGGTGCCGACGAGAGCCGTGCCTGGACCTACGTCAAGGGTATGAAGGCTCCGCAGACGGCCGGTGTGATCCACACCGACTTCGAGCGCGGCTTCATCCGTGCCGAGGTGATCAAGTACGAGGATTATGTAACGCTCGGTTCGGAGAAGGCCTGCCGCGACGTAGGTAAGCTCAGCATCGAGGGTAAGGAGTATGTGGTGCAGGATGGCGACATCATGCACTTCCTGTTCAACGTCTAAAAAAAAAAAACAACCGATGAACAACGCCAAATATTGGATTATCGCTCTGGCCGTCGTAGTGGCGGCTGCACTGGTAGCTCGCGCCTACACCTACAAGTTCCGCGCCCAGCAGACCATCGTCGTGACGGGTCTGGGCGAGACGGAGTTTGCCTCGGATAAGATCGTCTGGTCGGGTACGCTGACCGCCGAGGCCCCCACGGCTGCCGCAGGTTATGCCCAGATCGAGCAGAGCAAGGCCAAGGTGTTGGCGTTCATCACCTCGAAGGGGATTGATGCCAAAAACGTGGTCTTCGAGTTCGTGAACTCCGACAAGCAGTACCAGCCTGTCTACAACGCCAACGGCAACTGGGCCGGGCAGCGTTTCACGGGCTATGAGCTGCGCCAGCGCTTCGTAATCGAGTCGGAGAATGTGGAGCTGATCGAGGAGATTTCGCGCGAGATCTCGTCGCTCATCGCCCAGGGTGTCTCGATCGAGGCCTACGCCCCCGACTACTACTACACGAAGCTCGACGATGTGAAGATGGGCCTTATCGAGACCGCTTCGGCCGATGCCCGTCAGCGTGCCGAGAAGATTGCCACGAATGCCGGCGCAAAGCTCGGTCGTGTTCTTTCGGCCCGCATGGGAGTCTTCCAAATCACGGGAGCCAACACCAACGAGAGCTTCTCGGCCGGTGGTTCGTTCAACACCTCGAGCCGCCAAAAGAAGGCGCGCATCACGATGCGCATCGAGTATCGCGTGAAATAAGCAACAAAAAGAAAAACAAGATAGAACTATGACAAGACCTGTTCGTGTGCGTTTTGCACCCAGCCCCACGGGCCCGCTCCACATTGGCGGTGTCCGCACGGCCCTTTACAACTACCTCTTCGCCCGTCAGCACGGCGGTAAGATGATTCTGCGCATCGAGGATACCGACTCACAGCGCTTCGTGCCCGGTGCCGAGGAGTATATCCAGGAGTCGCTCCGCTGGTGCGGCATCGAGATCGACGAGGGTGTCGGTGTGGGTGGTCCCCATGCTCCCTATCGCCAGAGCGAGCGTCGTGAGATCTACCTCAAGTATGCCCTGCAGCTCGTCGAGGCGGGTTGGGCCTACTACGCCTTCGATTCCGCCGAGTCGCTCGACGCACGCCGCAAGGAGGCCGAGGAGGCGGGTCGCGCCTTCGCCTACAACTACGAGGTACGCGAGGAGCTGGAGACCTCGCTGCGCCTGACGAATGAGGAGGTCGAGGAGCGCATCGCACGCGGCGATCAGTATGTGATTCGCTTCAAGATGCCGATCGATGAGATTGTCAAGATGGACGACCTGATTCGCGGCCACGTCGAAGTGAACACCTCGACGCTCGACGACAAGGTGCTCTACAAGTCGGCCGATCAGCTGCCCACCTACCACCTGGCCAACATCGTCGATGACCACCTGATGGAGATCTCGCACGTGATTCGCGGCGAGGAGTGGCTCCCTTCGTTGCCGCTCCACTACCTGCTCTACCGCGCCTTCGGTTGGGAGTCGTCGCAGCCCGAATTTGCCCACCTGCCCCTGCTGCTCAAGCCGACGGGTGGTGGCAAACTCTCAAAGCGCGATGGCGACAAGATGGGCTTCCCCGTATTCCCGCTCTTCTGGCTCTCGCCCACGGGCGACACGGCACGCGGCTACCGCGAGGATGGCTACTTCCCCGAGGCCTTTATCAACATGCTGGCACTGCTGGGATGGAACCCCGGCACGGAGCAGGAGCTCTTCACGATGCAGGAGCTCATCGACGGCTTCTCGCTCGACCGCGTATCGAAGTCGGGTGCTCGTTTCCAGCCCGACAAGGCCAAGTGGTTCAATGCACAGTACCTCCACGCCAAGACGGCTGCCGAATTGGCACCGCTCTACCTGCCGATTCTCCGCGAGCACGGCATCGAGGTTTCGGACGAGGTGGCCGGCAAGGCTGCCGAGATTATGAAGGAGCGCGCACAGCTGCTCACCGACCTGTGGGATCTCACCTCGTTCTTCTTCGTGGCCCCCACAAGCTACGAGGAGAAGCAGGCTAAAAAGTATTGGAAGGGGGAGAATCCCCGCATCCTGAAGGAGGTCAGCGAGGTTTTGGCCTCGATCGAGGATTTCTCGCTCGAGAACACCGAGGCTGTCGTACACGCCTGGATCCAGGAGAAGGGCTACGGCGTAGGCCAGGTGATGAATACGCTGCGTTTGGCTCTCGTGGGTGCCGGCAAGGGCCCCGGTATGTACGATGTAACTTCGTTCATCGGTAAGGAGGAGTGCCTGAAGCGCATCGAGAATCTCTTTGCAACCTTAACACCTGCCGAATAATGATTACAATCGAACAAGAGGTTTGGGGCATGACCCCCGAAGGCGAAGGGATCATTCGCTACACGATGCGCAACGAGAGCGGCGCTTATGTACAGCTCTCGAACTATGGCGCCACGATTCTCTCGGCCGTAGTACCCGACCGCGAGGGCAAGATGGCCGACGTGGTCCTGGGCTACAAGGCTGCCGAGGGTTACTTCTACGACGGCCCTGCGATGGGTAAGAGCGTAGGTCGCTTTGCCAACCGCATCGCCTTTGGTCAGCTCGAGATTGCCGGCGAGAAGATTCAGTTGGAGATCAACTGCGGTCGCAACCACCTGCACGGCGGCACGAAGAACTTTGCCAACCGCGTCTGGGAGAGCCGTGTGGAGACAAACCGCGTGGTGATGTCGCTCACGTCGGAGGATGGCGATCAGAAGTTCCCGGGCGAACTGAACGTGGAGGCGATCTTCGACTTCGACGAGGAGAATCAGCTCGAGATCACCTACCTGGCCAAGACCGATCGCACAACGGTCGTAAACCTCACAAACCACGTCTATTTCAACCTTGACGGTGAGTCGGCAGGTACGATCCTCGACCACGAGTTGCAGCTCAATACGACAATGACGCTCGCCATGAACGAGAATCAGGTGCCGACCGGTGCCTGGATTTCGGTCAAGGGCTCGGCACAGGATTTCTTGGAGTTCCGTCGCATCGGCGATGGCATCGAGTCGGATTTCAACCACATCCGCGCCTTTGGCGGCTACGATCACCCCTTCCCCATCGACGGCTGGAAGAAGAACATCCTCGGCGAGGTGGGTGCCCTGCGTTCGCAGGCCTCGGGTCGCCTGGTGAAGGTTCTCTCGTCGCAGCCCTCGGTGATGGTCTACACGGGTAACTGGCTCGCAGGATCGCCCCTGACGAAGTCGGATGGCTACTACCAGAACCACGCCGGTGTGGCACTCGAGTGCCAGAACTTCCCCGATGCTCCGAATCAG
The DNA here is from genome assembly GCA_030529085.1 of Rikenellaceae bacterium. Classification (GTDB taxonomy): domain Bacteria; phylum Bacteroidota; class Bacteroidia; order Bacteroidales; family Rikenellaceae; genus Alistipes. Next base: position 11,189 of record JAUMXM010000035.1, read on the forward strand.
CCCTCGTTCCCCTCGGCTACGCTGGAGCCGGGCGAGCTCTACTGCCAGAAGATTGTCTATCGTTTCGAGACCTTCTAAAGAGCAACGACAACGAGAAAAAGAAAGAGAGGTGTTCCGCAATGGAACACCTCTTCTTTTGTTGTTGAATCAATCACTAAAATCGAATAACGCGGACTATTTTAAAGCTGCCGCCGACTGCGAATCCGCAGCATACAGACCGTATGTGAGGATTTCGCAGAGAAGGCAGATGCCAAAAGAGCCGTGTTAGGCGATTTTAGCGATTAGATGTACATATTCACGATAGCCTCGTAGAGCTCCTGCTTGCCGCTCTTCTGTACGGGCTCGTTCTCGTGTGCGTAAGCAACAACCTCCTCCAAGGTCAGCTCACCATTCTCGAACTTCTTACCCATACCCTCGTCATACGAAGCGTAGCGATCGGCGATCATCTTCTCGTAGGGCGAGTTCTCGATGATGTCGGCAGCGATGAGCAGAGCGCGAGCCATCACATCCATACCCGAAATGTGGGCGATGAAGAGATCCTCGGCATCGGTCGAGTTGCGGCGTACCTTCGCGTCGAAGTTCGTGCCACCACCCTGCAGACCACCGCCACGAATCACAACGAGCATAGCCTGTACGAGCTCATAGAGGTCGATGGGGAACTGGTCGGTATCCCAGCCGTTCTGGTAGTCACCACGGTTGGCGTCGATCGAACCGAGCATGCCGGCATCGACAGCGCACTGCAGCTCATGCTCGAAGGTGTGACCGGCCAGCGTAGCGTGGTTCACCTCGATGTTCACCTTGAAGTCCTTGTCAAGGCCATTGGCACGCAAGAAACCTACAACAGTCTCGGTGTCAACATCGTACTGGTGCTTCATCGGCTCCATCGGCTTCGGCTCGATGAGGAAGTTACCCTTGAAGCCCTGCTTGCGAGCGTAGTCGCGAGCCATCTTCAGCATCGTAGCCATGTGGCTCTTCTCACGCTTCATATCGGTGTTGAGCAGCGACATGTAACCCTCGCGGCCACCCCAGAATACGTAGTTCTCACCACCCAGAGCAATCGTAGCGTCGATAGCGTTCTTGATCTGGAGCATTGCGCGAGCTGCCGTGTCGAAATCGGGGTTGGTCGAAGCACCGTTCATGTAGCGGGCGTTGCCAAATACATTGGCCGTACCCCACATCAGCTTCAGTCCCGTCTCGGCCTGCTTCTCCTTGGCATAAGCCACGATAGCCTTCAGGTTCTCCTCATACTTCTTCGGATCGGGATCCTCGTCGATGAGGTCGACATCGTGGAAGCAATAGTACTCGATACCTACCTTCTGCATGAACTCGAAGCCGGCATCCATCTTTGCCTTAGCGCGCTCCAGCGGGCACTCCGACTCGTTCCAGGGGAACTTCTTCGTACCACCGCCAAACTGGTCGGCACCCTCAGCGCAGAGCGTGTGCCACCAAGCCATCGAGAAACGCAGCCAATCCTTCATCTTGCGACCTGCAACCACCTGCTCAGGGTTGTAGTAGTGGAATGCCATCGGGTTCTTCGACTCCTTACCCTCGAACGGAATCTTACCAATCTCGGGGAAATACTGTTTTGCCATAGTTGTAATAAAAAGTTTAGTTGGTTTATAAATTTGTGTTGTGTTTCTTACTTCAGACGTTGCTCAACGGCCTTTTTCCAAGCCTCGTAGGCGGCCTCCAAAGCCTCCTTGTCGGCCTCAATAGGCTCGACAGCCTCCAGGCACTTCAACGACGCAAAGGCCTCCTCGCGGCTCTTGTAGAAGCCTGCACCCAGCGCAGCACCTCGGGCAGCACCCAGCGAGCCATCGGTATTGAAGAGCTCGATGCGGGCACCCGTCAGCGTCGAGAGGGTCTGGCGGAAGAGGGGCGAGAGGAAGAGATTGGCCTTACCGGCACGAATCACATCGGGCTTCAGACCCAGGTCGCGCATCAGGTCGATACCGTAGCGGAACGAGAAGGCGATACCCTCCTGGGCAGCGCGCAGGATGTGGGCCGTCGAGTGGCGATTCAGGTCGATACCAACCACGGCAGCACCCGTCGTGCGATTCTCCAGCACACGCTCGGCACCATTACCGAAGGGCAAGACCACCAAGCCGTCCGATCCCACGGGGGCCTGCTCGGCGAGGTTGTTCATCTCGGCGTAGTCGAGGGTCTGTTGCACCACGTTGCGACGCATCCACGAATTGAGGATACCCGTACCGTTGATGCACAACAGAATACCGTAGCGCGGCGTCTCGGGGCCATGATTGACATGAACAAAGGTATTCACACGCGAAAGGGGGTCGGCCTTGGGGGTATCGACCACACCATAGACCACACCGCTCGTGCCACCCGTAGCGGCAATCTCGCCTGCCTCCATCACATTGAGCGAGAAGGCGTTGTTGGGCTGGTCACCGGCGCGGTACGAGATAGGCGTGCCGGCAGGAATGCCCAGCAGCTCCTCGGTGGCCTTGTCGGTCACGGCCTCAACACCAATCGAGACACCCGCCTCGGGAATAATCTGCTGCGGAATGCCGTAGTAGTCGGCCACAAAGTCGGCGCGCTTCTCCTCCTTGAAATCCCAGAGAATCTGCTCCGAAAGACCGCTCACCGAGGTCGAAACCTTGCCCGAAAGGCGGTAGGCCACGTAGTCACCCGGCAGGATGAACTTGTCGATTTGAGCGAAGAGCTCCGGCTCGTTGCGCTTGACCCATGCGAGCTTCGAGGCGGTGAAGTTACCCGGCGAATTGAGGGCGTGCTCCAAGCAGAAATCGCGGCCAATGGCCTCCAAAGCCTCGGCACCAATCTCCACGGCGCGCGAGTCGCACCAGATAATCGCCTTGCGGAGCGGTTTCTGCTCCTTATCGAGAGCCACCAGGCCATGCATCTGATAGGTGATACCAATGGCTGCCACGTCGCTCATCGGGTAGCTCGTAGCGATGTCACGGATACCCTCCACCACATACTTCCACCACATGTCGGGATCCTGCTCGGCCCAGCCGCTCTGCACGGCGTCGATCGGCATCTCCTGCTTGGGATTGGTCGACGAGGCGAGGCATACACCCGTCTCGATCTCCATCAACGAAACCTTCACCGACGAAGAGCCGATGTCGATTCCTAAACTTGTCTTGCTCATAGTTCTATTGCGTAATTTTTAAGTTGTACCTATAATTAATAGCGCCAATTGTCGATGAAACCCATCCTAAGTTTTGCCTTCAAGGCCTTGCGGTAGGCATTGCGATCGAAGGTGTAGTACTCGGCAGGCTTGTGAGCCACCCCCTGCTCCTTTTCGCCCGTGGGTTGCAGGAATCCCGACGAGAGCATCTTCTTGCGGAAGTTGCGGTTGTCGATCTCGATACCCAACACCGCTTCAAAGAGGCGTTGTAGGGCTCGGATCGTGAATTTGCGGGGCAGCAGCTCGAACGCAACAGGTGACTGTTGCATCTCACGACACAAATAACCCAAGCCTGCCGTCAGGATCGCCTTATGATCCATTGCCAGGCGTTGAATGCGATCCACCTCGACCCATTGTGCACCCTTCGATCGCGTGTAGTCGATCAAACGGCCGTTCAACTTCAACAAGGCGTAGTAACCCACCGTCACCACGCGCTCGGTGTGGATGTTATGGCGTTGGCGAATCCAGGCCAGCTCATCCCCCTCGACACGTTTCGGATCGGAGAAGATCTCCATTTGGCGCAGATAGAGGTCGCGTTGGCGCAAGCCGGTAGCCTCCTCCAACACACGATAAGCCGCCTCGGGCAGGGTCTCGTTCTCGAGGATCATCGAGCCGGGCAACTTCAACCGATCCAGGGCATTGTAGGCCGGGCGCTCGATCAGAAGCACCTTGAGTGTTTCTCCATCGAACCCAAAAACGGCGCAATCGACCGAGAGGGATTGGTTGGTTTGTACCTGCATGGCGTTTTTATAGCTTTCCGTTTGTAAAATTAAAAAAAATAATCGGTTTTTGCAAGCTTATCGTATTTTTTACGCTAACCACCCTTCCCCATCCCATTGGCAGCAACACAGAGAGGGCTTTTTGTTAGGGTAAAATATACGCTAACAGCAGGCTCCAAAAAGAAGAAATAATCCCCTAACCTTCAGCCTATGATTTTGAATCCCAATTTTTAATTTTGAATTATCCCCTATCTTTGTCCTCGATAAAAGGGGTGCCTTACTTGAGACCCCGCATCCGGCTGCGATGGCAATGGGCTGTCGAAGTCGCACAAAGCGAGGAGCGGCGAGAGCCGATCTTCGACAGCGTGCAAAAATTCGGTGCGCAACGAATTGGATGCGGAGTTGGGGCTGAGATTATACCCATTGTACCGGATACGGGTAATGCCGAGACCGGGAAAGCATAATCAACAACGTGACCCCTTTTCTGGTTTTCAACTTTAAAAAGTTAAACGATGAAAAGGATTTTTCTTTTTATGGCGGCTGCACTCTCCATAGCAACCGCAAAGGCCGAGGGCAGCGATGACTCCCTCACCCTCTACCACCTCCAACAGATCGAGGTCAAAGGCACACGTGCCACCAAAGCTACACCCGTAGCCTTCGACAACCTCTCGGGCGAGGAGCTCGAGCGCAACTCCTACGGCTTGGATATGCCCTCGGTGTTGGCACTCACCCCCTCGATGATCGCCACCAACGAGACCGGTATCGGCATTGGCGGCACGTCGATGCGTCTGCGCGGTACGGATGCCACGCGTCTGAATGTGACGATCAACGGCGTGGCGATGAACAACCCCGACTCCCACTCGATGTATTGGTACGACACCCCCGACCTGATCTCGGCCGTAGGCTCGGTGCAGGTGCAGCGCGGTGCCGGCATCTCGACCAACGGAACGGGCGCCTTTGGCGGCTCGGTCTCGATGACCACCGCCCCCCTCTCGACCGACTTTGAGGGCTCGGCTTCGCTCTCCTACGGCTCGTACAACACCCAAAAGCAGGCTGTAGCTATCTCGTCGGGACTCCTCGGCGGCCATTGGGCAGTCGATGCACGTCTGACACACATCGGCTCCGACGGCTACATCGATCGCGGCGCTACGGATCTGAAATCCTACCTGCTGCAGGGTGCCTACTACAACGGCAACACAGTCTTGAAGCTCGTATCGTTTGGCGGTAAGGCCAAGACCTACCTCACCTACAACGGTGTTTCGAAGGAGGATATGGCCCTCTACGGACGTCGCTACCACGACAGCGGTCAGTACTACACCTCGGACGGCCCCTTCACGCTGGCCGATGGATCGAAAGTAGCCTACTACGACGACCAGACCGACAACTACCTGCAGATCAACAACCAGCTGCTGCTCACCCACCGCTTCAACGAGCGTTGGGTACTCAACGCCGTTGGTTTCTACACCTACGGTTATGGCTACTACAAGCAGTACAAGGACGACGAGACACTCTTCGAGTATGGTCTGACGCAGGACGACTCGTTGGAGGCAGACCTGATTCGCGAGAAGCTGATGCGCAACCACCTGGGAGGTCTGCAGGCCGTGGCCAACTACACCTCGGATCGCCTCGATTTGGCCTTCGGTGGCTCGTGGAGCTACTACACCTGTCCCCACTGGGGCGAGCTGGATTGGATCGACGGCTATGCGGCCGACTCCGAGGCCCTCGACACCCGCTGGTACGACAACGATGTCGAGAAGCAGGATGCCAACCTCTTTGTACGCGCCTCGTGGCAGGCAGCTGATGCACTTCGTCTCTTTGCCGACCTGCAGTACCGCTATGTACACTACGAGGCGTGGGGCGTGAACGACAACTACGACTGGACGACGGGTGCCATGCAGCCCATCGACGTAGATAAGAAGTACAACTTCTTCAACCCCCGAGCCGGCTTTATTTGGAGCCCCTCGAAGCATCACGACATCTTCTTCTCGGCAGCCATCGCCCAGAAGGAGCCGACGCGCGGTGACTTCACCGACCGCTACCGCTTTGCCGAGGCCGACAGCTATCCCACCCACGAGCGTCTTTTCGACTTCGAGTTGGGTTACACCTACACGGCCGAGCGTTTCACGGCAGGACTCAACCTCTACTACATGTACTACAAGGATCAGCTCGTCAAGACGGGTCAGATCAACGACAGCTACGACGCCCTGAACATCAACGTACCCGAGAGCTACCGCCGCGGCATTGAGATTTCGCTGGCGTGGGATGCCGCCTCGTGGCTCCGCATCTCGGGTTCGGCAACCGCCTCGCAGAACCGCATCAAGGATTATGTGGATCAGGTGGTAGATTACGCCCTGGAGGGCAACGTGGCAGGTGCCTACGACTACCTGACGACCGAGATGGGCGACACGAAGATCAGCTACTCGCCCGAGTTGATCGGCTCGTGGTCGATCGACGTACACAAGGGGGGCTTTGCAGCCGTCCTGACGGGTCGCTATGTGGGTGAGCAGTACTTCACGAACTTCGAGAACGATGCGATGCGCCTGGACAGCTACTGCGTGAGCGATCTCGACCTCTCGTACACCTTCTCAACCCGTGCAGCAAAGCAGGTGCGCTTCGGTGTGACCCTCTACAACCTCTTCAACACCCGCTACGAGTCGAACGGCTACGGCTGGTCGGAGGCCTACGAGGGTGAGCGTACCGACCACGCCTACTACTTCCCCCAGGCGCCGCTCCACGCCCTGGCCAACATTACGATTAAATTCTAAACAACGGATAAACAATGGATCTGAAACTTCTCCTGCAGGTGGTGGGCGTAACCTTAGGCCTGCTCTACTTATGGCTGGAATACAAGGCCGATATTCGCCTCTGGGTCGTGGGACTCATCATGCCCTGCGTGCATGGTCTGCTCTACTTCAAGGCGGGACTCTATGCCGACTTCTCGATGCAACTCTACTACATAGCGGCGGGACTCTACGGCTGGATTATCTGGCACAACGCCCCCCGACGCAAGGAGAAGCAGCCGATCCGAATCCAACATACGCCCCTCAAGTGGATCCTGCCCTTAGTGGCAGTCTATGGCGCCGCACACGGCTTAATCTACCTCTTTCTGGTACACTGCACGAACAGCAACGTACCCTTCTGGGATGCCCTCACGACGGCCCTCTCGGTGGTGGCCATGTGGATGCTCTCGCGCAAGCTCGTGGAGCAGTGGCTGGTGTGGGGCGTAGTGGATCTGATTACCGTCGGGCTCTACCTCTACAAGGGGATTCCCCTCACAGCCGCCCTCTACGGACTCTATACCGCCTTGGCTGTTGCAGGTTATCTCCGTTGGCGACGAGAGGTTAAGAGGTTGGCGATTGAGCCCTGTGAGTAGCGCAACAAAGGACCAAAAGCCATCCAAAGGCAACCATTCGGGCACCCATTTCGGGTGTCCGATTTTTTTGCTTTTAGCGCATTGTTTTGTATCTTTGCCGGATAAACAAACACCGAATACGCGATGCTCGAAACCTACTATACTTTTCTGGCTGTAATGGCAGCACTGGCCGTCGTGGTCTTCGTGGCGCTGCACTTTGTCGAGGCGGGCTACGGCTACCTCTTCAACCCTAAATTCGGCCGTCCGATCGCCAACAAGGTGGGCTGGGTGTTGATGGAGTCGCCCGTATTCATCGCGATGATTGTGCTGTGGTGGCTCTCCGATCGTCGTTTCGAGGCAGGACCCCTGGCGCTCCTGCTCCTCTTCCAAAGCCACTACTTTCACCGCTCGTTCATCTTCCCGATGCGCCTGCGCGGTAACTCGAAGATGCCCCTCGGAATCGTAGTGATGGGCATGCTCTTCAACACGCTCAACGCCCTGATGCAGGGTGGCTGGATCTTCTACCTTGCACCCGAAACGTTCTATGTCGATTGGCTTGCGAAGCCCTGCTTCTGGATCGGAGCGGTGATCTTCCTTGTCGGCATGGCCATCAACCTACACTCGGACCACATCATTCGCTCGCTCCGCAAAGAGGGCGACACGCGCCACTACATCCCCTATGGCGGCATGTTCCGCTACGTCACCTCGGCCAACTATTTCGGCGAAGTGACCGAATGGGTGGGCTTCGCCATCGCCTCATGGTCGTGGGCAGGTGTGGTCTTCGTGCTCTGGACCTTTGCCAACCTTGCACCGCGTGCTGCCTCGCTGCGCCGCCGCTACGAGCAGGAGTTCGGCGAGGAGTTCACACGCCTGAATCGCAAACGTATCATACCCTTCATCTATTAGGTTATGGAATCGAAGCTATTTACCCCCTTCAAGTTGGGCCCTCTGACCCTTCGCAACCGCACGATTCGTTCGGCGGCCTTCGAGTCGATGGGCAAGGATTTCGGCCCCACGCAGCAGCTCAAGGATTACCACGTATCGGTGGCGCGCGGCGGTGTCGGCATGACCACCGTAGCCTACGCCTCGATCAACCGCAGCGGCATCTCGTTCAACAAACAGCTCTGGCTGCGCCCCGAGATCGTTACCGACCTGCGCGATATGACCGATGCGATCCACGCCGAGGGTGCGGCGGCCGGTATTCAGATCGGCCACTGCGGCAATATGACCCACTGGTCGACGGCAGGCAGCTTCCCTGTGTCGGCCTCGAACGGTTTCAACCTCTACTCCCCCACCTTCCACCGTCGCCTCTCGCGCCAGGAGTGCGTCGCCTTTGCCAAAGATTTCGGCCAGGCGGTACATACGGCTCACGAGGCGGGCTTCGACTCGGTGGAGGTACACGCCGGCCACGGCTACCTCATCTCGCAGTTCCTCTCGCCCTGGACCAACCGTCGTCGTGACGAGTTCGGCGGCTCGCTCCACAACCGTATGCGTTTTATGCGGATGTGTCTCGAGGAGGTCTTGGAGGAGGCTGCCAAGCTGGGGATGGCCGTTGTCGTGAAGCACAATATGGAGGATGGCTTCAAGGGGGGTATCGAGCTACCCGAGAGCATCGAGATCGCCAAGGAGATCGAGCGGCTCGGTGTACACGGCCTAGTACTCTCGTCGGGCTTCGTATCGCGTGCTCCGATGGCCGTGATGCGCGGTCGTATACCGACCAAGACGATGGGCTACTACATGGGTTGGAACGAGTGGCTGCAGAAGATTGTCGTCTCGCTCTTCGGGCAGTGGATGATCAAGCAGTACGACTTCGAGGAGTGTTTCTTCCTCGAGAATGCCCGCAAATTCCGCCAAGAGCTGAAGATGCCCCTGATCTATGTCGGTGGCCTGGTGTCGCGCGAGGGTATCGAGCGCGTGCTCAACGAAGGGTTCGAGCTGGTGCAGATGGCGCGCGCGCTGATCAACCAACCCGACTTCGTAAATCGCATGAAGGCGGGCGATAGTACCACCCGTTCGGGATGCGACCACCGCGACTACTGCATCGCCCGCATGTATTCGCGCGATATGCAATGTTGCCACAACTGCCAGGAGCCGATTCCCGACCGTCTGTGGCGTGAACTCAATAAAATCAAATAGCAATGCGACGCGGAGAGGTTAGACGTGGCTCGGCGTGGGCCTTGGTTACGGGTGCCGGATCGGGCATCGGTCGCTGCTTTGCGTTGCGGTTGGCCGACTTGGGCTACAACCTGATTTTGGTGGGCAACAACCCCGAGCCGCTGCGCAAAGTGCAAGAGGAGCTGCGCACCAAAAAGGAGATCACGGTGCGCACCCTGTCAATGGATCTGGCACGTCTGGAGGCGGCCGAGGAGCTCACCGAGTCGATCGGAGCAGCCGGCATCGAAATCGACCTTGTGATCAACAACGCCGGAATCTTCTCGTTCTGCGATGTGCTCAAGATGGATGAAAAGAAGATGGAGCGCATGTTGCTGCTGCACGATATGACCACCACGAAGCTCTGCCGCTACTACGCCGAGCGCATGGTGGCACGCGGCGTGAAGGGGCACATCCTCAACGTAGCCTCCTACTCGCAATGGATGCCCTATCCCGGCCTGGCTATCTACGGAGCCACGAAGGCCTACTTAAAAGCCTTCTCGGTCGCCTTCTCGAAGGAGGTCGAGGAGCACGGCATCACCGTGACGGCCATCTGTCCGGCAGGCGTGGCAACCGACCTCTACGGACTACCTTCCAAGCTGCAAAGGTTGGGTGTCAAGATTGGAGGACTCATCACGCCCGACCGATGTGCCAAGCGCGGTCTGAATGCGCTTTGGCGCGGCAAGCGTTGCTCGGTACCCGACTGGTGGAACCGCCTGTGGATTCCGCTGCTCGTAGCGATGCCGATGTTTATTTTGCGCCCCATCAGACGTTGGACAATGAAATTTCAAAAGTAATGCTTTCGGATATTAAATACCTGATATTTGACCTGGGTGGCGTGATTTGCGACCTAAAGATGGAACGTGTGCGCGAGGCTTTTCGCGAGATTGGCATGCCCCGTATGGCGGCGATGATGGATCCCTGCTACCCCGCCGAGATCAACGAGCGGATGGAGTCGGGACGACTCTCGTGGGAGGAGGCCTGCAACGAGATGCGCCAGCTCGACAATGTACCCGAAGTAACCAACGAGCAGATTGCGTGGGTCTATCGCGAATTTTTGGCAGCCGTGGCCTCCGAAAAGATGGCTCTGATCGATAAGTTGCGCGCCAAAGGCTACAAAACCTATGTCCTCTCGAACACCAATCCGGTGGCCTTCGAGATTGTTCGCGACCGCGTGCGCGAGGCGACGGGGCGCGAGATTGAGTCCTACTTCGACGGCATCTACCTCTCCTACCGCCTCCGCGTGCTCAAACCCAAGGCCGAGATTTTCCAAAAGATGATTGCCGAGAGCGGTGTGAAGCCCTCGCAGACACTCTTTATCGACGATGGGCAACGCAACGCCGATGCCGGCCGCGAGGCGGGTTTCA
>JAUMXM010000065.1 GCA_030529085.1 Rikenellaceae bacterium
GCAACCCGGCTGACCTGAAGTGGAACGAGGTTGAGGCTGAGTACGTAGTTGAGTCGACGGGTCTCTTCCTTACCGAGGAGAAGGCTATGGCTCACATCGAGGCCGGTGCCAAGTACGTAGTAATGTCGGCTCCTGCAAAGGACAAGACCCCGATGTTCGTATGCGGTGTTAACACCAACACCTACGCTGGTCAGAAGATCGTTTCGAACGCTTCGTGCACCACGAACTGCTTGGCTCCCATCGCTAAGGTTCTCCACGACAACTTCGGTATCACGGATGGTCTGATGACGACCGTTCACGCTACCACCGCTACGCAGAAGACCGTTGACGGTCCCTCGCTGAAGGACTGGCGTGGTGGCCGCGCTGCTGCCGGCAACATTATCCCCTCGTCGACGGGTGCTGCTAAGGCTGTAGGTGTAGTTCTGCCCGAGCTGCTCGGTAAGCTGACGGGTATGTCGATGCGCGTTCCTACGCTCGACGTATCGGTTGTTGACCTGACGGTTAACCTGGCTAAGCCTGCTAAGTATGACGAGATCTGCGCCGCTATGAAGGCTGCTTCGGAGGGTGAGCTGAAGGGTATCCTGGGCTACACCGAGGAGGCTGTTGTTTCGTCGGACTTCCTGGGCGACGCTCGCACGTCGATCTTCGACGCTAAGGCCGGTATCGCTCTGACGGACACCTTCGTTAAGGTTGTTTCGTGGTACGACAACGAGTGGGGTTACTCGAACAAGGTGCTGGATCTGATCGCAGTAATGAAGGAGTACAACAAGTAATCTTTCTAGCGAAACCACATCTCACGCCTCTTTTGGCGTTATACTTACCCCGTAGTTCCTCACATACGTCAGTATGCTCCGGACTACGGGGTTTCGTATGCCTAAAAATAGGCGTAAGCTGTGGCTTCGTAGTGAAATCCCCACGTCATACAAATTTTGAAACTTTTCGAAAAAGAGTTCTCGACAACGAGGACTCTTTTTTTGTGAGGTGTGGGTGGTATCTAAAAGGGTGCTTTTAGCACCCCTCCGGACTACGGGGTTTCGTATGCCTAAAAATAGGCGTAAGCTGTGGCTTCGTAGTGAAATCCCCACGTCATACGAATTTTGAAACTTTTCGAAAAAGAGTTCTCGGCAACGAGGACTCTTTTTTTGTGAGGTGAGGTTTTGTTGCGGGTGGTTGAAATTTGCTATTTTGCCATAACTTTGTTAACTTTGCTCGATTGTAAAAAATGAGCTATGAAAAAGTTACGCTATATCTTTTTGCTGTTGGCATTTGTTGCCTGCTCCGAGGGGGGCGGTATTCCCGAATTTCCCGAGGAGGAGCCCACGCCCGAACAACCTACGCCCGATGAACCCGACCCCGAAGTGGGGGAGCCTCGCCTGGTGATCAACGAGGTCAACACCGACCTCAAATACATCGAGCTCTACAACGCGGGTGATGCGGTGTGCGACCTCTCGGGCTTACGCATCCGCAAGAATTTCGAGGGGTACCTCCAAAATGCCGAGAAGTCGGCCGACTATGTGGTAGCTGAGGGTGTGACCCTCGAGGCGGGAGCCTTTGCCGTCTTGGGTTGCAAGGGGAATAAGATCGAGGCGCCGGGTATCGCTCTGGGGACAAGTGCCACAGGTATCTCGGGCTCGAAGTCGCTCCTGCTGGAGCTGATCGACAAGGAGGGCAAGCGACTCGACTACTTCGTGAACTCCTCGTTCGAGAAGCCTCGTGCGGTGGATGCATGGGACGAGGCGGTGGAGCACACCTTCGACGTCGCGGCGCGCCTGGCCGATGGCGGGGCGTGGTATGTGGTTGAGAGCCCGACGGCGGGTGCGACCAACGTGACTGCAACCAAAGGGGCCCCTTTTAGCCATACTGAGGTCGATTTTGAGGCGACGGAGCCCAACGTGAAGCCCGTAGATCCCGATGCCGTCACCGACGGTCGCGCCTACATCTTCGATATCGCGGCGCTGCCCGAAATCCACGTCAAAGTCTCGCTCTCGGAGTGGAACCGCCTCTTGGCCCTCTACGACCAGAATCAAGACACCGACGAATATATCTACTGCGATGCCACCTTCACGAAGGATGGTCGCACCCACAGCTTCACCGATGCGGGTCTGCGTCTGCGTGGCAACACCTCGCGCCGTCGTCCCGAGGGCAACAGCGGGGAGCAGCACAAGACCGATGCTGCCGATTGGCACCACTGCCACTTTATGCTCAACCTCCGCAAGTTTGTCAAGGATGATGCCCACGAGCTGGGAGGTGTGCGCAAAATCCATCTCAAGTGGTGCAAGGACGATGCGACCTATGTGCGCGAGATGTACTGCTACAACCTCTTCCGTCGCTACGGCATCGAGGCGGGTCTGATGACCTCCTACGGCCGTCTCTGGATCCACGTCGAGGGGGATGCAAAAGAGGCCTACTACGGCGTCTATGAGATGTTGGAGGCGGTCGATGATACCTACCTCGAGAATCGCTTGGCGCTCTTTGGCTCGGCCGACCACAACCTTTGGAAGTGTGGCTATCCTGCGGGGCTGAACGCGACGAACGATGACCTCTTCTGGTCGGACGAGGATGCCGGTACGACCAATCGCCCCTATGTGCTGAAGACCAACACCGATAACTTCACCGCCGCCAAGGAGCAGCTCATCGATTTCATCCTCAAGCTCAACGGCAAGACGGGGGATAGCTTCCGCACCTGGATTCAGCAGGTGACCGATGTGGAGTTGCTGCTCAAGACCTATGCCGTGAATGTGGCTGTGGGTATGTGGGACGACTATTGGTGCAACCAGAATAACTACTACATCTACTTCAACACCTCGGATAAGTACGACTACAAGTTCTTCTTCATCCCCTACGACTACGACAATACGCTCGGTACGTCGCTCAACATCGATGCCGGCCGTCAGAATCCGTTGTATTGGGGCGATAGTGGCCGCAAGCTGATCAGCAAGCTGCTCGAGTATGAGGATTGGAAGAAGATCTACCTCGATGCCCTGCGCGAGTTGTGCGCCTCGGACGAACTCTTCAAGATGGAGGGCAGTGTCTCGCGCGTCAAGGCATGGCAGGCGATGATTGCCCCCTATGTTTCGAACGATACGGGCGAGGATATGGCCATCGAGGATAAGCCCGCCTCGTGGGGCAACCACTCGGAGTATCGCGTGATGGACACCGGCAGCAATAACTTCTTCAAAGTCAAGGCCGCCAGCATCCCGCAGTAGCGGAGAGAGCTAAAATCTTTCCTGACCCTTTTTTAGAATCGCTTCTCGTAGATGCCGCCGCTCCAGGGGTTGAGCTTCGCCTTCTCGTCGAGGAGTAGCTGCTCGCCGTTGCGGATCGAGATGCGCAGTTCGATCATCGTGTTGTTGGCGATGGTGCGATCGTCAGGGTGGGTGTGGGGGATGATGTTGTAGTAGAGATGCACCTTCTCCGAAGGGGTGAGCGTCATCTCCAATTTGCTTTTGATCGCCACGCCGGCCGGTTTTTCGGGCAGGTTGCTACCCACCTCGGCAATGTATTGCCTGAGGGAGGCCACGTCGATGCGTTCCTCGTCGCCATTCAGCGTTTCGGCCTGCAGGTTTACATTGAAGCGCCACCATTCGGGGTGGTTGCACGCGAGCGTGATGGTGAGTTTTTCGTTGCTTTTCATCATTACAAAGATAGCATAAAATCTTCGTTTTGAGCCTTTCCGATGCGGAAAACTCCGACGAAAGTTTGTTTTTTATTTGTTTTGTTCGTAAATTTGCGGACTAATTATGCGCTTTGGTGCATCGTATGGGACAACTGAACGACTATAAAATTGCCTTCCGAGGCCTCAAGAACGGGACGCACACCTTCGAGATTGCGATCGACGACAAGCTCTTCGAAGCTTTCGAAAACGCTGATGTACAGGGTGGTACGGGCCGCGCCGAGGTGGCGATGGATCGCAGCGAGACGCAGCTGGTCTGCGACGTGAAGATCGAGGCCGACGTGGTTGTTCCCTGCGATCGTTGCCTCGAGCCTTGCCACCTGCCGATTCGCTACGAGGGTCGTCTTGTGGTCAAGTTCTCGGAGGAGGAGCTCGAGTATGACGGTGAGGTGCTGTGGCTCTTCCCGGGTGAATCGGAGGTCGATCTTTCGCACTACATCTACGAGAGCATCATCCTGGCCCTTCCCTACCAGCGCGTGCACGCCGAGGGCGACTGCGATCCCACGATGCTGGCTCGCTTTACGATCGGTACCGAGGCCGAGTTGGAGGCCATCGAGGAGCGCGCCGCTCATGAGGAGGAGGGTAAGAAGAGCGAGTGGGACAAGCTCGCAGCCCTGAAGGCGCAAATGGAGCAGAAAGATTAGCTGGGGATCTCCACCCCGTGAAAACGATACAAACAAAAGTTAAACTAATAAAAGTACATTGAAAAATGGCACATCCTAAACACAAAGTCTCGTCGACCCGTCGTGACAAGAGAAGAACGAACTACAAGGCTGTCGTTCCGACCGTCGTAACCTGCTCGAACTGCGGTAGCGCAGTCCTCTACCACCGTGTTTGCCCCGAGTGCGGCTTCTACCGTGGTAAGCTGGCGATCGAGAAGAAGGCCGAGTAAATTTTTTGCGCCTCGGGCATAGCTCGGGTCGGCCATTGCACGAAGGAGTGGGGCTTTATATAGCGGATCTCACTCGTGCGAAAATGGGCAATAACCCGCAAGCCCGAAGGGTAAAAAAAGGTGGAGAATCACTCCACAACAAAAATGAACGAGCTGTCTGCGTCGCCGCGCGGTACGGCTCTTTTTTCTTTTACGTAAAGACTAAACCTATGGTTAAAATCGGTATAGATGCTATGGGTGGCGATTTCGCCCCCGAGGTAGCCGTCGAGGGTGCCGTGATGGCGCTCGATAAGATTCAGCCCGACAGCCGCGTGGTGCTTTTCGGTGACGAGAAGCGCATTCGCGAGTTGCTGGATAAGCACAACTGCCCCGCCGAGAAGTTCGATATCGTCCCCACAACGGAGGTGATCGAGATGGGCGACCACCCGGCTAAGGCCTTTGTGGCCAAGGCCGATTCGAGCATCACGGTGGGCTTTAATTACCTGGCCGAGGGTAAGGTTGATGGCTTTGCCAGCGCCGGCTCGACGGGTGCCATGCTCGTAGGCTCGACGATGGTCATCAAGCCTGTCGAGGGTGTGATTCGCCCCGTGATTTCGTCGCTCATTCCGAAGCTCATCAACCGCCGAGGCCTGGTGCTCGACGTGGGGCTGAATGTCGATGCCAAGCCCGAGGTGCTGGCTCAGTATGCCCTGCTCGGCTCGATCTATGCGCAGTCGGTGATGGGCATCGAGAATCCCCGCGTGGCACTGCTCAACATCGGCGAGGAGGAGGGTAAGGGCAATGCCCAGGCGAAGGCCACCTTCGATCTGCTGAAGGCCGACAAGCGCATCAACTTTGTGGGTAATGTCGAGTCTTCCTACATCTTCACGGGTACCTATGGCGGTCCCGACCCCGATGTGGTGGTGGCTGATGGCTTTGTAGGCAATACGGTGCTCAAGATGGCTGAGGCGCTCTACCGCATCAACTTCAAGCTCGGTGGTGGTAAGCCCCGCGTGATGAACTTCCTGCGCCCCGTCCTGGGTCGCATCATCCCG
>JAUMXM010000008.1:0-8336 GCA_030529085.1 Rikenellaceae bacterium
TACTCCTCGGTTGCGCACCAGCCCTTGACCTCCTCCATCGAGGGAGCCTTCAGGCCGAGCTTGTTCTTCTTGTTGAAGCCGCAGAGGTCGTTGTAGAACTTACCCGGGGCGAGCTTCTTGAGCGAATCAACCGTGACGTAACCCATGCGCTGGATCACCTCGACCCACTCCTCGGGAACACCGATGGCCATATACTTCTCGGGCTCGTCGATCGTCGGCTTCTTCTCGGGACGCATCGTGGGGAAGAACAACACATCCTGGATCGAATCCTGACCCGTCATGAACATCGTCAGACGGTCGATACCCATACCCATACCCGAGCAGTTGGGCATACCATACTCCAGGGCGCGTACGAAGTCCATATCGATGAACATCGCCTCGTCGTCGCCACGCTCCTGCAGGCGCATCTGCTCCTGGAAGCGCTCCAGCTGGTCGATCGGGTCGTTGAGCTCCGAGTAGGCGTTGCAGAGCTCCTTGCCGGCTACGAACAACTCGAAACGCTCCGTCAGCTCCTGGTTGTCGCGGTGACGCTTGCACAGGGGCGACATATCGATCGGGTAGTCGCAGATGAAGGTGGGCTGAATCAGGTCGCCCTCGCAATACTGGCCAAAGATGGCGTCGATGAGCTTACCCTTACCCATCGTCTCGTCGATCTCGACATTCAGACGCTGGCAGGCCTCACGCAGCTGCTCCTCCGTCTGGCCCGTGATGTCGTAGCCCGTCTTCTCGAGGATGGCATCGGTCATCGTCAGGCGGCGGAAGGGGGCCTTGAACGAGATGGTTTTGCCGTCGATCTCCACCTCGGTCTTATCGTTGTTCACGGCGCGGCATACACGCTCCAGGAGCTGCTCGGTGAACTCCATCATCCAGCGGTAGTCCTTGTAGGCCACGTAGATCTCCATGCAGGTAAACTCGGGGTTGTGGGTGCGGTCCATACCCTCGTTGCGGAAGTTCTTGCCGAACTCATAGACACCGTTGAAGCCACCTACGATTAGACGCTTGAGGTAGAGCTCCGTAGCGATTCGCATGTAGAAGTCGATGTCGAGCGCGTTGTGGTGGGTGATGAAGGGGCGAGCCGAAGCACCACCGGGGATGGGCTGCAGAATGGGGGTCTCCACCTCGAGGCAGTCGTGCTCGTTGAAGAAGGCACGCATCGTCGAGATGATCTTGGCACGCTTGACGAATACGTCGCGCACCTTGGGATTCACCACCAGGTCGACATAACGCTGGCGGTAGCGTACCTCGGGGTCGGTCAGGGCATCGAACTGCTGACCATCCTTCTCCTTAACGATCGGGAGGGGACGAATCGACTTCGAGAGCACGGTAAACTTCTGGCAGTGTACCGACAACTCACCCGTATTGGTGCGGAAGGCGAAGCCCTCGATACCGATGAAGTCGCCGATATCCAGCAGTTTCTTGAATACGGTGTTGTAGAGCGTCGTATCGCCCTCGGGGCAGATGTCGTCGCGGCGGATGTAGACCTGGATACGGCCCGTGTGGTCCTGCAGCTCGAAGAACGAGGCGCTACCCATGATGCGGCGCGAGAGCATGCGGCCGGCGATCTGCACCTTCTCGAAACGGGCAGGCTCGCTGTCAAACTTCTCGGCAATCTCGGCAGCCGTGGCCGTCACGTCGAAACGCTCGGCGGGGTAGGGCTCGATGCCCATATCGCGCAACGCCTTGAGCGAGTTGCGGCGCAAAATCTCCTGTTCGCTTAATTGTTCTAATGCCATATTATTGTGTTTTTATCTTGTTGTCTTTTATAGAATGCGCGCAAAAATACAAAAAATATGTGAAAGGCGGAAGGGCTTTTATGATTTCATCATAAAAAGTGGCTCGATCGCTACTTGATAAAGCCCTTTGCGCAGCTAAAGCCGATCACAACACAGCCGATGCTCAGCAGCAGGCTCCCTGCGATGTAGAGCAGAGCCAACCCCTTTTGCCCACTTTGGAAGAGCTCCACGGCCTGCAACGAGAAGGTCGAGAAGGTGGTGAAACCACCGCAGAATCCGACCGCCGCCAGCAGGTAGGCATCCCCCTTGAGGAGGGCAAAAGCGATGCCGATTGCGAGCGATCCGAGGCCGTTGGCTGCCAGAGTTGCCCAGAGGCCCGAGAACGAGAGGGCCGAGGCCGCGAGGCTCAAGGCGTAGCGTGCTACGCTGCCCAGTGCACCTCCGAGGGCCACCAATACGATTTCGCGAAGCGTTCCCATTTTTTTTATCGGATTGCAAAGCGCGAGCGACGCTTCGTGTAGTGGGCGAAAATCTTGGCGGCGATCCATCCGAGCAGGATGCCCAGCAGGGCGCCCCAGAAGATATCCATCGGGTAGTGCTTCGCAAGGTAGATGCGCGAGTAGCAGATCAGGATCGTCGATACGACCATCAGGATCGTGAACCAACGACGACGAATCACGCTGACTGCCAACCAGCAGAGCGAGCAGACGGTCGAGGCGTGTGCTGAAACGGTGCCATAGCGACCTCCCACCGCCTCGAGGGGCATGTGGACCTGCGGATCGGCAATCAGTGCCCCCTTGCGCAATACGCGGAGTGAGTCGGGAGAGATGGCGAGGGCCTCGAGTTCGGGCTCGAACATCGGTCTGAATCTCGGCTCAAATGCGGGGAGCAGGTCGCCCAGCAGACCGCTGTGCTTGAAGATGCCTGCCACGATGTCGGCCAACCCCATGGCGGCTGCGAGCAGCACGATGAAAAGCAGCAGTTTCTTCCATCCGTAGTCGCGCCATACGAGCCAGATAATGAGCAGGTAGAGCGGAATCCACATCGGGGTGTCGGAGATGGTGAGCATCACATTGTCGAGCGCTTCACCGCCGTCGAAGTTCAGGGTTAAAAAGAGGTCGTGATCGAACGTGTACATGGTTAGAATTGGAAATAGATAAAGGGTTGAATATCCGACGACTTGACCTGCATCACAAGCCAAATCATCACCACCAGCAGGGCAATCTGCAGCCACATCGGTGCGCTAATAATTCTCTTTTTGAGTAGGTTGTCGCCCTTCTCGGGGACGAAGTGGAGCAGGTAACCGATGCCGATGAGCAGGAAGGCTCCGGCATAGCCCGTGATGATTTGCGGAATGAGTGCCGTATCGAAGGCGGCAAAAATCTGGTGCACAATCAGCCCTGCGGTCTGCATCGAGTCGGCGCGGAAGACGAGCCAGCCAAGACAGACAAGGTGGAAGGTGAAGAGGATACCCAGCAGGCGCATCACGGGGTTCATATCGCGCCCCAGGATCTTGGCTCCAGGCACCACTGCAAGCCACATCTTATGCAGGGCGAGGGCTACGCCGTGCAGCGCACCCCAGAGGATGAATCGAATCGCTGCACCGTGCCACAAACCACCCAGGAGCATCGTGAGCAGCAGGTTGAGGTAGGTGCGCAGCCTCCCTTTGCGGTTGCCGCCCAACGAGATGTAGAGGTAGTCGCGCAGCCACGATGAGAGCGAGATGTGCCAACGGCGCCAAAACTCGGTAATCGTTGCCGAGCGGTAGGGGGCGTCGAAGTTCTTGGGGAAGTGGAAGCCCATCACCAGGGCCAGACCGATGGCCATGTCCGAGTAGCCCGAGAAGTCGCAGTAGATCTGCAGGGCATAGCCGTAGATACCCATCAGACACTCGAAGCCCGAGTAGAGCAGCGGCTCGTCGAAGATGCGATCCACGAAGTTCAGGGCGATGTAGTCCGAGATGACGGCCTTCTTGAAAAGACCCGTCAAAATGAGGAATACGGCCGTACCCAACATCTCGCGCGTCACTACGGGGCGACGGCGAATCTGGGGTATGAAGTGGCTGGCACGCACAATGGGGCCGGCGACCAGCTGCGGGAAGAACGAGAGGTAGAAGAGGTAGTCGAGCCAACTGTCGAGCGGGCGAAGCTTCTCGCGGTAGATGTCGATCGTGTAGCTCATCGACTGGAAGACGAAGAAGGAGATACCGACGGGGAGGAAGATGTTTTGAAACTCCAGGAATCCCGCACCGAAGAGGTCGTTTGTTAGGTCGATGAAGAAGTTCGTATACTTGAAGTAGCCCAACATGCCGAGGTTGAGCACCACGCTCATCGTAACCAGGAACTTGCGCCAGGGGCGGCTCTTGGTCAGGTAGAGCGAGTAGCCAATCATGTAGTCGTAGGTGGCGGCCACGATGAGCAGCAGGAAGTACCAACCGCTCGTCTTGTAGTAGAAGTAGAGCGAGAAGGCGGCGACGTAGAGGATGCGGGCGCGCGAGGTGTTGCGCAGCAGGCAGTAGAGGGCCAGGAAACCGACGAAAAGATAGAGGAAGAGCCCGCTGCTGAAGATCAGCGGCGAGGTTGCATCGTACGCCAAGAGCGTACCTATTTTCGTCAGTAGCGTCTCCATGGGTCGTTAGTCGTTCTCCGTTTCGTGAGCGATGGTGGGGTCGGGAAGAGCCGGTGCTACGGGAGCAAGAACCAGGTTGGGATCGTTGGCAATCGCCTCGTAGGCGGTCGAGTCAATGACGGGCTTAGCTGCTTCGAGTCGCTTGTTGCGGCGCTCTACCGCCTTGGCAGCCTCGTCGTTGATGGCATCGAAGAGAGCCCACGCCACGCGGCGGCCACCACCGTAGTTGATGTGGGTGAAATCCTTGCCGGCCCACCCCTTGGCTACAAATTCGCGGATGCCGCCCTCGGCCTGCATCGCATCGAAGGTCGACCAGAAAGCCGCCTTCTGATTCTTGGCCGCCGTGCGCTGACAATCGAGCATGTAGGGGATGGCATCCATCGTCTCCACACCGTTCTCGTTCTTGATGGCGCGGTCACTCACGCCCATCACCAGCACCGCGGCGTTGGGGAAGCATTGGCGGCAGTAGGCGATCATCTTCTCGATCTGAGCACCGTAGGAGGTGTAGCGATGCACGCCGGCCTGCATGATGTTGAGGCCATATTGCAGGATGATCAGGTCGTAGCCCAGCATGGCGTTGACCTCGGCATTGATCGTGGCGTTGGTGCGGAAGAGGGCCTGGCCGTTGTTGCTGCGCACTGAGTAGTTATCCACCGCTACGCCCTTGCTCTCAAAGAGGGCACCGTAGCCCACCAGCTCGGCAGCACCTGCGAGCACCTTGAACTCGAGCGAGCGAATCGCCTCGGCCTCGACAACGGCCTGACGCATCTTCTCGGCCCCCTCGACGCGATACTCTTGGGTGAGCGAGTCGTTGAGGATGAGCTGTATGCGGCTCTCGCGCGGTGCGCGGAAGAGGACGCGTGCTGTCGAGCAGGAGTCGAGTTGCTTGCGGAACGAGGTCGCCTCCCAGCGGGTCGAAGCACCGTCGGTGGGGCGGCATACCCAGCCCGAGACGTAGAATTGTTCGTTGTAGGGGGCGGGGACGCTCTTCTGTTGCATCACGTTGTAGGCGGTCCAGCCCTTCGATTGGGTCTTGACCGAGCGGCGGAAGCCCGTCAGGGGCGAGGCCATCGGTGCGAAGCCCGTGCCACGACCGCCGAAGGCCACTTGCAGCCGTTCGCGCAGGTCGGCAGTCAGGATGTCGCCCTCGACAAACGAGTCGCCCATCACGGCGATGCGCACCGTGCGGTCGGCCTCGATCAGCGTGTCGCAGAAGGCGGCAATCAACCCCTCGTCGCTGAAATCCTCGATGGGGGTCAGGCGCGAACTGAAGAGGCGTTCATCGACCTCGACGGCAGGGCGTACAGCCTCCATGTCGGCCACCACCCAGCGATACTCGGTGGGGCCTTCGTGGGGGAGCGTGTCGGCTACGGCCAACTGCTGTTGCACCGCCTCGACCTGTTGGCTTACAGCCTCCATGTCGACGGCAAACTCCTCCTCGTTGAAGAGGCTCTCCGATTCGGTGTCGTGGTGCTCCTCAAAGCGGTAGAGATCCGAGAATATGTTGGCGCGACGCAGCTCGACGCCTCCCACCGTAAAGGGGGGTACGAGGCTCACGACCACAAGCGTAAGCAGGACTCCGAGTGTCGTCTTCCAGCCGCGCACCAGGTAGTCTTGGGTAGGTTTCTTATTCATTGTGTGGGGATTTGCGTGTGGATTAGTCGCGGCGACCCATGATGAGCATCACGTAGTAGAGCACCGAGGCGATGGCGCTCACGGCGGCTACGAGGTAGGTGCGCGCGGCCCAGCGGAGCGAGGTGCGGGCATGAACCAGCTCCCCTTCGCCCATTACGCGACTCGTGCGCAGCCACTCCAGGGCGCGCTCCGAGGCGTTGTACTCCACGGGCAACGTTACCAGCGCAAAGAGGGCCGACATGGCGATCATGCCGATACCGATCCAGCATACCAGCTCGTTTTGGGTCGTGGCCAGGATGGCCAGACCGGCGATGATGACCCAGGTGGCCATCGACGATGCGAAATTCACGATCGGCACCAACTGCGAGCGCAGCACCAGCGGCGCGTAGGCGCGGGCGTGTTGCACGGCGTGGCCGCACTCATGAGCAGCGACGGCGGCGGCAGCGATCGAGCGCGACGAGTAGACCGAATCGCTCAGGTTGACGGTCATCGTCTGGGGGTTGAAGTGGTCCGTGAGGTGTCCCTTAACGTGGGTCACCTTCACGTTGTGGATGTTGTGGTCGCGGAGCATCTTCTCGGCCACCTCGGCGCCTGTCAATCCCCCGGGGAACATCACCTGGGAGTACTTCTTGAAGACCGATTGGAGGCGCGCCTGCACGATGTAGCCTACCACACCGATGACGATCATCAGCAGGTACATGCCGCCCGAAGCGAAATTTTGGGTGGCAAAGCCCGAGTCGTATGCGCTGTAACCATATTCATACCCCGTTTGCAGCAGGGTCATCAGGGATAACATCGTTGTCATAATCTTGTCAGTTTTATGTTTTCATCCCACCTTTTTTAGAAAAAGGGGGGGATCTATGGGGCAAAAATACGAAAATATGTGTTACTTTGCACTATTATTTGAGCGAAAAACCAATTTCTATGCAACTCGAACTGCGTATTGCGCGCCGTATGGCCGAGGCCGAGGATGGTCGCGGTCGTTCGGTGATGGAGCGAATAGCCACTGTGTCAGTAGCCTTGAGCCTGGCGGTGATGATTCTCTCCTTGGCTGTCGTGGTTGGTTTCAAGCGCGAAATTTCGGCCAACATGGAGGGCTTCTCGGCGCATGTCGTGGTGACCGACATACGTGGCGTGCATCGCATGGATGCCGAGCCGATTCGCGCCTCGGAGCCGCTCGAGGAGGCTCTGCGCAGCGAGGAGGGTGTACTGCACCTGCAGCGTTACGCCCGTCGAGCCGGCATCGTCCGCACCAAAGAGGCGGTCGAGGCGGTGCTTTTGAAGGGGGTGGATGGCGAGTATGATTTGACCCACTTCCGCGAGTGGCTCACCGCGGGGAAGATGCCCCGCATTGGGGATTCGATCCGCACGAAGGATATTCTTGTGTCGAATCGCCTGGCCAACCGCCTGGAGGTCGAGGTGGGCGATGCTGTCGAGATGCTCTTTGTCGAGAGCGACGAGGCCCCCTACCGTGACCGCTTCAAGATCGCCGGATTCTACAGCTCGGGGATGGAGGAGATGGACGACTATGTCGTGCTGACCGATCTGCGCAATGTGCAACGCCTCTCGTTGTGGGAGGGGGATCAGATTTCGGGCTACGAGATCCTGACCACGTCGTTTGCCGATGCAGCCGATTTGGCGGCCCGTATCGACCACAGGCTGCTCTACGATGAGCCGTTCGAAAGCGAAAATGTGGCTGCGATATCGGTCGAGGAGATGAATCCGGGCACCTTTGATTGGCTGAAGGCACACGATGTCAATGCCGCTGTGATTCTGGTGATTATGCTCGTGGTGGCCTTCTTTAATATGTCGGTTGCCCTGCTGATTTTGGTCTTCGAGCGCATCCGCATGATTGGTGTGTTGAAGGCCCTCGGCATGCAGAACAGCGCCCTGCGCCGCATCTTCCTCTTCCGAGCCCTTCGGATCGCGTTGGTGGGTTTGGTGTGGGGCAATGGTGTCGGATTGGCGCTCTGCTTGGTGCAAAAGTGGTTTGAGGTTGTGAAGCTCGATGCCGAGGGGTACCTCCTTTCGGCGGTGCCGATAGCCCTCGAGTGGGGGTGGTGGCTGCTGCTCAATGGCGGCTTCTTGGTGGCAATCCTGCTGCTGATGCAGTTGCCCACAGCGGTGGTGACAACGGTGAAACCTGATGAAACAATGCGTTATGAGTAACAATACAACCGCCCCGAAGGGCAAAAAGGAGCAGATGCGCACGATGTTCAACCGCATCGCTCCGACCTATGACAAGCTCAACCACATCATGTCGATGAATATCGACCGCCGTTGGCGCAAGCGCGCTATGGCGTTGGTTGCCGCCTGCTCACCCCGCGAGGTGCTCGACCT
>JAUMXM010000008.1:8346-55167 GCA_030529085.1 Rikenellaceae bacterium
AACGGGTACGGCCGACCTGGCAATCGATATGGCCGAAGCGATGTCTGAGGTGCGCATCACGGGCGTCGATCTCTCGACCGAGATGCTCGCCGTGGGGCGCGAGAAGGTGGCTCGTGCCGGCTTCTCGGAGCGTGTGACCCTGCTTGAGGGGGATGCCGAGCAGCTGCCCTTCGCCGACGAGACGTTCGATGCCGTTACGGTCGCCTTCGGCGTACGAAACTTCGCCGATCTGCCGTTATGCTTGCAGGAGATGCGTCGCGTGTTGCGCCCGGGTGGCTGTGTGGTGATCTTGGAGCTCTCCACGCCGCAGAATCCCGTGGTGCGCTTTTGCTACGAGTGCTACGCCTTCCGCTTCCTGCCCTGGATCGGCGGCCTGGTCTCGAAGGAGCAGGGTGCCTACCGCTATCTTCCCGCCTCGATTCGCGCCTTCCACAAGCCGACGACGGTGGTCGAGATGATGCAACAGGCGGGATTCACGGCTTGCCGTGCCGAGCGCAAAACGTGTGGTATTGCCCACATTTATTATGCGGTAAAATAATTGAGAAACCTATGAAATACAGAATTTTAGCTATTTTATTAGTCGCCTTTTCACTCGGCCTCGGCTCCTGCTCGAAGAGCATCAGCAAGATGCGTCAGAAGGTCGCCCTGCAGGGGATCGAGGATGTGCGTGTGGTGAGCCTCTCGTCGGTGCAGATCGACTTCCGCATCCAGAACGAGACGGCCTACAATCTCCACCTCAAGGATGCCGTTGCCCACCTCTACTACCGCGACGAGGTGATTGGCACGATGACCCTGCGCGATCGCGTCGAGGTGCCCCGTAAGACCAAGAGTGAGGTCTTCTCCACGATGTGGAATGTCGATTTGGGCAACCCCCTTAAGCTGCTCCCCATCCTGGGCAAGGTGCGCAGTGGCGACCTCTCGGAGCTGTGGGTCAATCTGGAGCTGGAGGGTCGCGGCGGCCCGGTGCCGGTCAATCTTTCGCGCCAAAAGATGCCTTTGTCGGATTTTTTACGTACCTTTGGTGTAGATGTAACTAACTTTACGAACCTTTTGAAATAATCGAGAAATGATAACAATCTGTAAGCGAATCCTTATTTCGGCTATTTTGTTAGTAGTTTCGGCGGGTGTTGCCGAGGCGCAATCGTTGGGGGCTTTCAAGCAGCAATTGGCGCGAGAGGTCGTTACGCCCGAGGCTCCCGAGGGGGCTCGTGTCGAGGTGGCGGAGATGGGCTCGGCAGCCGATGCTGTGGAGGCTCTTTCAAATCATAATAACGCGCCCGCGCGCATACGTGGCTATCGCGTCTGCATCTTCTTCGATAACGGACAGGATGCACGTGCCGGCGCTATGGAGGCCAAAACCCTCTTCCAGGAGCACTATCCCGATGTAAAGCTCTATATGGTCTACGAAAATCCCTATTTCCGTGTGACGGTGGGCAACTGCCTTACGATCGAGGAGGCCATTATCCTCAAAGGACGCCTGGCCACTTACTTCCCGAAAGCCTTCCCGAAGAGCGAAGAGCTGGCTCTTTCGGACCTTTTGGAGTAATAAAATGTAACTTTATGCTAAAAAGTTTCGCTTTTTCTTGCTATTTATAGGTCGAATGTCTATATTTGCCGCTGTATTACTTTTTAAATCCTATCAATTTAAAAGAAAGAGCTATGAAAAAGATTTACATGTTCGCTATCGTTCTGGCTGCTGCTGCCATGGTTAGCTGCGCCGGTAACGCCAACAAGGCCGCTGAGGCTGCTGAAGAGGTTGTAGAGTGCGCTGAGGGTGCTGCTTGCGAGACTTGCGAGGCTGCATGCGAGGCCGGTAAGAGCGTAGAGCAGGCTGCTGAGGAGGCTGCTGAGGCTGTAAAGGACGCTGCCAAGGAGGCCGCTGTTGAGGCTATCGACGAGGCTGCTGCCAAGGCTGCTGCTGCCATCAAGGGCGAGTAAGCTGCGTTGCTCGAAAGAAAAAAGGGGGATTCAGGCGATGATTCCCTCTTTTTTTGTGCTTCCTTGCCAAATTTTTGTTACCTTTGTTTATTGTAAAAATCCTAAAACTATATGCAACAGGTAGAACTTTGGATGCTTCTCCCCTTTGTGGTGATGCTGCTGACGATTGCCATCGCACCGCTCGTCGCCGAACATTGGTGGGAGAATAACCGCAACAAACTTATCTTTACACTCATCGTCTCCGTTCCGACAGCTATCCTGCTCGTCGCCAAGGGGCTGGGACACAATGTCGAGCACCAACTACTCTTCGACTACATCCCCTTCATTATTCTTCTCTTGGCGCTCTTTGTCGTTACGGGTGGTATCAACATCCGAGGCGATATTGCCGCCACGCCTGCCGTCAACACCTTCCTGCTCTTTGGCGGATGGCTCCTGGCCTCCTTCATGGGTACGACGGGCGCCGCCATGTTGATGATTCGCCCCTTGTTGCAGATCAACCAGCAGCGTAAACACCGCGTACATACGGTGCTCTTCTTTATCGCGCTGGTGGCCAACTGTGGTGGCCTTCTAACGCCGCTGGGCGATCCCCCGTTGTTCCTTTTGTACCTGCGTGGAGCCTCGTTCGAGTGGTTCTTCACGTTGTTGCCGCAGTGGGCCTTTGTAGGTTTCGTGCTGCTCACGATCTATGTCCTGTGGGATAAATACTACTTCGCCCAGGAGCCTGCCGAGTTGCGTAAACGCGATGTCGAGGAGCAGGAGCCGATCCATGTAACCGGTTCGATCAACTTCATCTGGTTGGCTTGTGTGGTTGGTGCGGTTGTCTTTTTGAACCCCTCACACATCCCGGCTATGGCCGACCACGATGCTCCGATCTATCTGCGCTTCCTGCGCGAGATCGTCCTGCTGGTGATCATCTTTGTTTCGCTTAAGACAACCAGCGCCGAGGCTCGCAAAGCGAACCACTTCTCGTGGGAGCCGATTGCCGAGGTGGCGATCCTCTTTGTGGGTATCTTCACGACGATGACCCCTGCGCTGCTCTATCTGAATGTACACGCCCCCTCGATGGGTCTGAGCGAGCCGTGGCACTTCTACTACCTGACGGGTGCCTTGTCCTCGTTCCTGGATAATGCCCCGACGGCTGTCGCCTTCCATACGGTGGCTACGGGTCTGCCCGTGGTGGAGGGTATTCCCTACGTGGCGGGTATCCCCGAGGTGCTTCTGAAGGCTATTTCGCTCGGTGCCGTCTTCTTTGGTGCGATGACCTACATCGGCAACGGCCCCAACTTCATGGTCAAGGCCATCGCTGAGAGCGAAGGGGTCAAGATGCCCTCCTTCTTTGGCTATATGGTGAAATTCTCGCTCGTTGTACTGCTGCCCGTCTATATCATGGCACAGCTCCTCTTCTTCTAAAAGGAGGAGACTCGAGAGACAGAAAAACGCAACCTTTCGGGGTTGCGTTTTTTTTTATGCGAGGTTGAAGCAGCGTTCGATGTGGCCGCTGCGCTGCATTTCGTCGATCGGGAGGTGGTGCAGATGCGGATTGTCGACCAGCGCAATGGCATCGCATAGGGAGCGGGCAATATCCAGCTCGTGGGTCGAGAAGAGGATGCACTTCCGCTCCTCGTGGGCCAGACGCTGGAGCAGACGCCCCAACTCATAGCGGTTGGGCAGGTCGAGGAACGAGGTCGGCTCGTCGAGCAGCATGATCGGCGTCTCCTGGGCCAGCGCACGGGCGATCATCACACGCTGACACTCGCCGTCGGACATACGATCCATCGTGCGGTCGGCAAACGCAGCCATCCCTACGGCCTCCAGTGCGTAGTCGCAGATGCGGCGATCCTCCTCCTGCATGCGACCGATCCAATTTGTGTAGGGGGCGCGGCCGAGGGCCACCACATCGCGGCAACGCAGGTTGGCGATGCGCACCCGCTCGGTCGTCACGAAGGCGATGCTTTTCGAGAGCTCGTGGGGGGCTATTTCGGTTTGCGGAGTGCCGGCAATGCGAATGGAGCCCCCTGCGATGGTGCTGTCATCGAGTCCTGCGATTGTACGCAGCAGGGTCGATTTGCCCGAGCCGTTGCGCCCGATAAGGGCCGTAAGCTGCCCTACGGCAAAGGTGGCGGAGACCTGCTTGAGCAGCGGACGGTCGGCATAGCCGAGCGAGAGATTTTCGAGGCGTATCATCGTTTTGCAGTCGTTAAGCAATGGTTTTATGGCGCCATACGACCCACACCACAATCGGAATACCCATCAGGGCCGTTACGGTGTTGATCGGTAGCGTGAGGCTCTTCGATACCAGGTCGCAGAGGAGCAACACGCAGCTACCCATCAGGGCCGAGGCGGGAATCAGGATGCGGTGGTCGGCCTCGCGGAAGAGCAT
This sequence comes from Rikenellaceae bacterium, assembly GCA_030529085.1. Classification (GTDB taxonomy): domain Bacteria; phylum Bacteroidota; class Bacteroidia; order Bacteroidales; family Rikenellaceae; genus Alistipes. The sequence goes on from JAUMXM010000008.1 coordinate 12,665, forward strand.
GCGTGTCAGGTGGGGCACGGCGAGTCCGATGAAGCCCACCGGGCCGCAGAAGGCGGTCACGGTGCCGGCCAGCAGGGTGGTCGAGAGGAAAACGAGCGAGCGGGTGCGGCGGATGTTGAGTCCCATCGTGCGGGCGTAGTTCTCGCCCAGGAGGAGCAGGTTGAGGGGCTTGATGGCGGCTACGGCGAGAATCAGACCCGCGACAACGGCTATAGCCAGCAGGCCCAACTGAATGGTTGTCACATCACCGAGCGACCCCATCGTCCAGATAACGAAGGATTTGAGAGCCCCCTCGTTGCTCACGTATTGCAGAATCTGCACCACGGCATCGACGCCCGACGAGCACATCATACCGAGAATCAGGATCACCATGATATCCTTCACGCGGCGACTTACGGCGGCCACCAACATCAGCACCAGGGCAGCACCTGCCCAGGCGGCACCTGCCACACCTAACGATGCGAAGAGGGTCGAGCCGCTCCACCCCAGGAGGGGCGCTCCGAGCAGCACGAGGGCGACACCAAGGCTCGCGCCCGAGCTGATACCCAACACAAAGGGGCCTGCCAGGGGGTTGCGGAAGAGGGTCTGCATCTGCAGGCCGCTCACCGAGAGGGCTGCACCGGCCAGGAGCGCCACGACGGCCTTCAGCAGGCGGATCGAGCGCACGATTTTGGCCGTAGCCGGGGCTACATCGCCACCGGTCAGGGCGCCCCATACCTCCCCGAAGCCGAGCTGCACGGAGCCGACCATCAGGTCGGCCGCGAAGAGCGCCAGCCCCAAGAGCGAGAGTGCGACAAAGAGTATGCGGTTACGCGATTTCATCCTTATAAAGATCGGAAATTTCGGTTATTGAAGTCGATGGTGGTAGACGAATTGGTAGTTTGGATCCAACTCGGGGTGGAGCAGGTGTTGCAGGTCGCGCAGCACCACATCGGGTTCCACGACCCCCTGTTCCCAGAAGTCGTTGCCACCGGCAGGGCTGAGGCGCGCGTTGTTGTTCCAGACCTGCTTTTCGCGTACGGCACGTACATCGGCAAAGCGCGGGAAGCGGCTGCTGAGCTCCTCCAACGTATGGAAGATGCCGGGGTTGAGCCAGATATCGGCCTCCGAGGCGAGTAGGTAGGCCTCCTCGATGTCAATGACATCGCTGCGGTTGTCGCCGTCGTCTTGGTAGATGTAGGCACCGCCGGCGTCGGTCAAGAGTTGTACCATATAGCTGTTTGCAGGGGGCATAAACCAATTCTCGCGGTAGGGCGAGTTGAACATCACGCGCGGTTTGGGCTCGCATTGGGCACTTTGGGCAATCGCTTCGTAGCGCGCTTCGATCGGGCGGTAGATCTTTTCGGCCTCCGCACGAAGCCCCACCAATTCGGCGACGAAGATCATCCACTCCGCCTTACCCAGGGGGTGTTGCTCGAGGTATTCGCCCACATAGACATAGGGGATTCCGAGCTCCGCGAGGCGCCCCTCCATCTCCGAGGCGCCGCTTACGCCGTAGAGCAGCACCAGATCGGGGTCGAGTGCCACAACCAACTCGTAGTTCAGGTTGCCGTCGTAGCCCACATCCCCGATTTGTGCACGATGGGCGTGGATGTAGCTGTTCGACACGAAGTCGATACCCGAAACCCCGACAACGCGGTCGATGACCCCGATTTTGTCGAGCATCGCAATGTAGGAGCAGGACATGCAGATCACACGCTCGGCCTCCCCTTCCAACACCTGTCCTGCGTAGCCTTTCGGTAGGGGCTCGTCGTTGCGGCGAATCAGAAGTTGTGTCGCCTCGGCAGCACCCTGCCAGGGGCTGGCTGTCGAGAGAAGGGTGGAGCTGCCCGACTCGGTTGCGCGGAGTGTGAAGCCTTGGGCATAACGTGGCGTGTAGAGCTCCCGATCGAAGGCCTCGAGCGAGGGTCGCTCGTTGCCGCAGGCCATAAAGGCGAGCGTCAGCAGCGAGAGGAGTATGCTTTGAAGGTGCTTCATCGGTTATTGTTGGCTCTTTTTGCAGCCCCACTTGGGGGTTATCGAGAGGAAAATTTCGTAGTTGATGCCCGGCATCGGACGCGAGAGTACGGTGATGTACTCCTTGTCGAAGAGGTTATTGATCGCCCCCTTGAGCGAGAGATCGCACCAGCGCAGCGAGAAGTTGCGTGCCAACGAGAGGTTGCTCAGGGCGTAACCCTCGAGCGTGCCCGTAATCGAGGATCCGTTGCTCGAGAGGGTGTAGCGCTCGCTGTAGGCGCACCACTTGTAGCCCGCCTCCCAACGTCGCCACCCCAGGCGCAGGGTCGCCGAGGCGGAGTGCTCGGGCACGTAGGGGAGCTGCTTGCCAACCGAGCGGTCGGCCGACGAGAAGGGCTCACCCTCGTTGAGCGAGGGGGTCCAGGCGTAGGAGGCGTGGAGCTCCACTAACCAATCTTTCGTGGGACGCCAGGCGGTCGTGGTCTCGACCTCGATGCCGTAGGAGTGTACCTCCTTCACGTTGTCGGGGGTATAGTAGCCCATCGCTTTGGGATACCAAAGAATCCAATCCTCGATGTGGGAGTCGAACCAGGTGAGCGAGCCATCGAACGAGAGCTTCTTGCCTTGTCCGAGGCGCCAATCGAAGCCCAAATCATAGGACCAACCCTCCTCGGGTTTCAGGTCGGGGTTGCCGCCCGGCTGGAAGTAGAGGTCGTTGAGGGTGGGGTAGCGGTAGTTGCGCGAGAGGGAGCTTTTGAGCACCAGCTTGCCGCCGCGCAGCAGCTCGCCATCGAGAAAGAGGGCGGGAATCAGGGGCGAGAGTGTGTCGTCGTAGAGCTCCTCGCGCAGGGTCATACCCACGCCGAGCCAGGGGAGTGCGCGCCAGCGAGCCGTTGCCGTGGCGGTCAGCTCCGTGCGCTGCTCCTTGAAGCCGATGCGGTGGGTCCCCTCCTCGTCGATCACCTCCTTGCCCGTGGCGCGGCTGCGGTGGTGATGCGCTGCCACCTCGGCCGAGAAGAGCCACCGCTCCGAGGGGAGATACTCCCCGCTAAAGCGGCCGTAGAGGGTGTTGAGGTGGTTGCGCGAATACTCCATCGTGCCGTCGGGAATCCCCTCGGAGGGGCTCTCCGTCGAGCTGTTGCCCCCGAGACTCATCTTGCGGTCGTAGGCCGTCCAGGAGTGGATGTAACCCGCCTGTGCCGCGATGCGACCGCGGTCGGCGATGCGCTCCCAGCCGAGCAGCGTGCGCAGCGACTCCTCGCGTTGGCGATTCTCGATCTCCTCCTCCTCGGCATAGGAGGTCGAGATCATCGGCAGCTCACGATCCGAAGCGGTGTACCAGGCCGTCAGCGAGAGGCGATCCCGATCCGTGAGGCGGTAGTAGATCTCCTGCAGGGCGTGAAAGTCGGTGAAGGCACCGTTGCGGTTGCGCTCCGTGGGGTGGTATTGCGAGACGATGTTGTAATCCTCGTCGTAGATGTTGAGCTTCTTGTCGCGGTTTACGAACTTATAGTCGTTGGGCGAGGTGGCATAGACCAGGCGGGTCGAGAGCTGCCAACGCTCGTTGCCGTAGCCGATGTGGAGGAACTCATCGAAGGTCGAGAAGGAGCCTACGCCCTGCGCAAATTGCAGGTGAAAGCCATCCAGCTCTTTGGGGCGGGTCGAGAGCTTCACCGCACCGCCCAGACCGCCTCCCGTCTCGCTCACCGACGAGGAGCCGTGCAGCAGCGATGCCTCGTCGATGAAGTAGGAGGGGATCATCGAAAAGTCGGTCATACCGAGCATCGGCGAGTTGAGCTTCATCCCGTTCCACAACACCTGCGTATGCGAGGGCGAGGTGCCGCGGAAGGCGACCGTCGAGAGGGTGGCACGGCCGTAGCTCTTGACAAAGACCGAGGAGTTGTAGGTGAGCACGTCGGCCATCGAGAGGGCGATGTTCTCCTTCAGGGCCACCGAGTCGAACTGCGTGCGCTGCACGCCGATCTGTTTCATCGGGCGGCGACCCACGACAGCCACCTCGTCGATGGCGATGAGCGAGTCGATATCGTCCTGGGCATGCGCCGCCCCGACGACGAGGAGCAGAAGCAGGGTATGCAGCAACTTTTTCACGATCGTCGGCCTATTTGTTCCAGCAGAATTCGGTCGGGATCACACCGACATAGAAGCTGACGAGGCATTTGCCCGTAGCCGAGTAGCGATAGACGATGCCCGGTTGCTGATAGTCGATGGCATCGGCCAGGTAGATGTCGTTGTTCTCGGGGTCAATCGTGAGGGCGTAGAAGTAGGACTCTTTCGTGTCGAAGGCCGTAGTTGCAGGCAACTCCGTGTCCGAGATATTCATCCGATAGGGGGCACCGTTGTTGAGCCAATAGAGCTGATCGCCCGTGCCGTTGATGCGCAGCTTGGAGAGGTAGTCCCCCTTCGAGAAGGTGTAGCGCGCCTCGACGGTCATCTTTTCGGGGTCGATGCGGCAGAGTACGGGGGCCTCGTAACCTACGGGCGAACCCTCGTAACCGCCATCGCAGATGGTCCAGAGCTTTCCGTTGCGATCCTTAACGAGCGATGCGGGCTGGATGCCCACCTCGAGCGTGCCGACGATTTGGTCGGTCGAGGTGTCGATCTTGACGATGGTTTTCTCATACGACCAGCAGGTGACATAGAGGTACTTGCCGATTACGGCCATCTCCTCTGTCGATCCCGTGTGGCCGGCGATGGCCGTATTCTTCGGTACGGTCACCGAACCGATGATCGAGTAGGTCTTGGGGTTGATGATCGTGAGTTGGTCGCTGTACATCGAGCTAACATAGGCCTTCTCGTCCGAGAGGAAGCAGATGTAGCGGGGCGAAGTGATGCCCGTGATGCGGCCCTTCTCGCGCATCGTCTTCAGGTCGATGATGTAGATAATGTGCGAGTTATTGACCACGATCCACCCCGTGTCGTTGTGGATGGACATGGACTGCGCCGTATCGCCCAATTTGTAACCGTTGATTTTGGCAAAGACCTCGTTGTCGTAGCCGTTGCCTACGGGGTCGTAAAAGGAGAGTGAGGCGTTGCTGGCATTGTAATTGCCGGCATTGACTACAAAGAGTCCTTGCGGAACTTCGACCGGATCAATGGTAGGATTGTTAGGGTTGTCGTTGTCACTCTCCGAACATTGACACAACAACATCGTTGCCATAAGCAACCATCCCAAGACACAGAGTAAGCGTTTCATAACTTGTTTTTTTAGGTTAATAAAAAAAATCGCCGTACTCCTGCTTGGAATACGACGTCAAGTTACAAAACGGAAGGGGAGTTGGAGGTTGTTCCTTGCTCCGACCCTTATTTTTGCCTCCACCTTGCAACCTCCCTCTCTCTTGTCGCCTGGTGAAACCGTCATTTCGGGCCCCTTGAGTTTTGATGCTTGGCCCGTACACCTGCAGGCGTTTCATCTTTTTGCAAGGCAGGTCTTCTGACTTATTCCCCTTCGATGCGCCTTCCCAGTTTCCCAGTGGCAGAAAGCATCAAACTTTGCGGAACTTACAGCAGCAGGTACTGTTTCGGATTTCCACCGAATTTCCTTTTCACCCCTCGGCTGTTGACAGCCTTCGGAGAACCTTACGGGGACAAAGGTAGAGAAGATAATTTAGAATTCAAAATTTTTTCGATTTTATAGGGCATATTTCGCATCTCCTTGTCCGCCTTGAATGGGCAGTACGCCAAGTACAGCCCATCCAAGCCGAACTGCGTTCGCCGCAAAATCTGCTCCTCTAAAATCAAAAAAAGGGATAGGGGTTTTCCTTAATTCCCTTTAATATCCTTTAGCTCCCTTTAACCCCCTCCCCGACAAAAAAAAGACCCTGCCCCCGTCGTGGGCAAGGTCTTTTTCTTGTGGTCTGAAAACCGTACAATGCCTATTGGGCTATCGGCTCCAGCTTGAACTCCACGTGCTTGATGCGGCGGCGACGCCACGTGTAGGTGGTGTGGATCGTGCCGTCGGCAGCCTCGATCACGGCCGGGTAGGAGTATTGGCTGATGGGGCTGTCCTCGAGCGTCATCACGTGCTGCCACTTCTCGCCATCCTCCGAGACGGCCACCGAGAGGGGTGTGCGCGGACCCTTGGGGGTGCCGTCGATCGTCTCGAAGTTGTTGTAAACCAAGACGTGGCGACCATCGCGAAGCGTCACCGCGTCGATACCCGACTGGTTCTGCTCCAGCTCCTTGTCGAGCGTGAGCTTCGACCAGGTCGTGCCGCGATCCGACGAGTAGGCGATACCCGTCTTGCCGTTACGCGTGCGGCAGAGCATCTTCAGGCGGCCGTCGGCGAGCTTGATGATCGAGGGCTGAATCGCCTCGATGGGCAGGGCCTTCGACTCATCGTAGGCCTCCTTGCCGATGTCGGCCTTCGTGGTGACCAGGGGACGGAAGCGGGTCGGCACGTTCAACTCCGAGTCGAGCGGCGCGGTGCGCTGCCACGTCTTACCCAGGTCGTCGGTATACTCGAAGTGGACACTCCAGCGACCCATCTCGTCGGACGAGGGGCAGAGGATGCGGCCATCGATCCAGAGGGGCTTGTTCTTGATTGCGCCGAAGATGCCGTCGGGCAGCTGCTCGGGTTTCGACCAGCTCTTGCCGCCATTCTTCGAGCGAATCAAGTAGCCTTTCCAGTTCGGAACATTGGGGCCCACCTTGTAGAAGAGCCACAGCTCGCCGCCTTTGGTCGGCACCTGGAAGAGCACCGGATTCCAGCAGGCGTAGCGCAGCGTGTCGTTCTGGATGCCGTCGGCCACCATACGCGGCTCCGACCAGCTGTCCGAGCCCTTCTTCTTGATCTGGGTCCAGATGCAGACATCGGGGTTGCGCTCGCGCGTGCCACCGAAGTAGGCAGCGATCAGGTCGCCGTTCGGCAGCTCCTCGATCGTCGAGGCGTGGCACTCGATAAAGGGGGCCTTCTCGTAGAGAAACTCATCGACGAGGATACCCTCGCGATCCTCACCAATCGAGGGGTCGAGGGCAATCGAGAAGTGGTACTTACCCGAGGGAACACGCCAGGTACCCATGCCGTTCTCCTCGCCCAGGAAGCGGACACCCTCCTCTTGGATGGCGTTCGGATCGAGGGTCGGAACAACGATCGTGGCGGTCGTGTTGCAGGGGATCTCCACATCCCACTCCAGACGCATCGGGCTCTTCGTGTAGCTGCTCACGATCGTGCCGTGGAGCGACTTGTAGGAGGTCTCGATGCGCTCGAGGTTCTGAATCGAGAAGTCGGGAGCCAGGCGAATCTCCTTGTAGCCGGGCTTCGCAGGGTTGATACCGCCCAAATCGCGGTAGAACCAGGGCACCAGGTCTCCGAGCATCATCACGTGGTTGCCCGAGTTCATCCAGGGGTTGGCCGTATCACCGTTCCAAAGCTCCCAGATGGTCGTGGCACCGCGCTTGGCCATGTAGCCGAAGCTGGGGTAGCTGTCCTGCGAGGCGAGCGTGTAGGCCACATCGCCGCGACCCATCTTCGTCAGGTAGCGCAGGGTCCAATTCTGACCGCAGACGCCGCTGCTGATGTGGTTCTTGTTCTCGACAACGAGCTTGTGCAGGATGCTGCGCTCAACGGCCTCGCGGTACTCCTCGGGTACCAGGTCGAAGGCTACGGCCAAGAGGTTGGCCGTCACGGTGTTGTTGTCGTAGTAGATGCGGTCGGGGTAGTGGGGATGGGGATACTTCGCGGGCGAAGTCCCCTCCTCGACGTGGAGGAAGGCGCGGTTGAAGGCCTCCTTCGTAGCCTCGGCGCGGGCGGCGTAATCCTCGCGGTCGGCATCTTCGCCGAGCAGCGTGGCAAACTTAACCATCATCTTCGAGACCATGCTGTAGTAGGCCGTGGCGATGAGGGCCGAGTTGGTCACACGCATCGGATCCTTCGAGTGGATCAAATCGAGCGACTCGGGCGGTACGCACCAGTCGCCATACTTCTCCTTCGTGATCAGACCTTCGGCATTCGAGTAGTTCTCGCGCATGTGGTCGAGCCAGAGCTTCATGGCGCCGTAGTTCTTGCGCAAGGGCTCGAGGTTGCCCGTCTGCTCGTAGAGCATATCGCAGATAATCGGCAGCACCGACTGCCAAACCATGCCGTCCGTGTAGTAGTTCCAGAAGGCAGGCACCACATCGGGTATGCAACCATCCTCGCGCTGTGCCTCGCGCATATCATCGACCCACTTGGCATACATCGTGCCGCAGTCGAACATAAAGGTCTCGCCCCAGGTGCCTACGGCGTGGTCGCCGAGCCAGGGCTGGCGCTCGTTGCGCTGCGGACAATCGAGGGGTACACCCTTGTAGTTCGAGGCGATGCCCCACCAGGCGTTGCGATAGACCGTGTTCATCACCTCGTTCGAGGAGTGGAAATGACCCACCGTCTCGAAGTTGTCGAAGACAAACTCGGCCTCGAAATCCTCGGCCGTGGGGTTCTTCATACCCGTCACCTCGATGTAGCGGAAGCCGTGGTAGGAGAAGCGGGCGCTCCACTTCTTGTTCTGCTCCGTGCCGTCGGCGATGTAGATGTCGCGGCTGCGGGCGTCGCGCAGGTTGCGCGTGAAGAGCGAGTCGCCGCCGTCGGTCAGACGCTCGGCATAGCGCATCATGATCGTGTCGCCCTGCTTCGTGTCGCGTACGTTGAGCTTCACCCAGCCGGCCATGTTCTGCCCAAAATCGACAATCGTGCGACCCTCGTAGTGGGTCACCGACTTCACGGGCAGGCGCTTCATGATCTTCATGTTGGGCGAGGTTGCACCGCGCAGCGTACCGTAGGGGATACCCACGCGCTGTGCCTTGAGCCACGTCGAATCGTCGTAGCCCACTTCGGTCCAGGCGCCCAGCTCCTTGTTGGCGTCGTAGATCTCGCCGTCATACTCGTTGTTCGAGCGGATCGGGCCTTGTGCCGTGAGGCGCCAGCTCGGATCCGAGGCGATGCGCTCGCGCGTGCCGTCCTCATACTCGACAATCAAGTTCAGGCGCATCTTCGGGTAGCCGAAGTTGGGAATCTTGTAGGGCTTGTAGTTCTGACGCATCGTGTACCAGCGGCCGTTACCCAGCACAACGCCGATGGCGTTCTGGCTCTTGAGCTGCTCCGTGACGTCGAACGAGTTGTAGGTGATCGTGCGGCGGTAGTCGCTCGGCACGGGGGCCAGGACCTGATCGCCGATGATCTGACCGTTGATGAAGAGCTCGTACATGCCCAGACCCGCGATGTGGATCGTGGCACGCTTGATGGGCTTCTCGGCCAGGGCAAACTCGTGGCGGATGTAGCGCGAGCTGAGCTCGCTGATGGTTACCTCCTTATCCCAAGGGAAGGCGGCCTCCCAGCCGATCCAACGGCCACCCCAGGCACTCTCGCCCAGCAGACCCATGCCCCACTCCGAACTCTCGCTCCACGCCGAGGCGCCTTGCGTCGTGTAGACCTTCACGCGCCAATAGCAGCGCTGGTTGCTCGTGAGCTTCTTACCGGCGTAGGGTACCCAGATCGATTGATCGGAGGCTACGATGCCCGAATCCCACAGGTCGGCCTTGCCCTCCTCGAGCAGCGAGGGGTCGGAGGCCACCAGCAGGTGGTAGGCGGTCTGCATAACACCCTTCTCGTCGGAGGTGATGATCCAGCTCAAGCGGGGCTGGGCACGCTCGATGGAGAGGGGCTTGGTGAGTTGTTCCACTTCGAGCTGACCCACGCGCACCCCTGCCATGGTGAGCAGCGGTGCGACGAGGGCAACACAAAGTATGAGCAATCTTCTCATAGTGAAGTTGTGTTTTTTAAGGTTCTTGTTTGTTTTTAGAGCGAAAGCTGCTCCTTGGTGATGTAGCTCTTCGCTGCATCTACGGCTACAAGTACGTGGTCGTTGGCGGGACCTACCTCGCCCTCGGCCTGGAACTCGTGGATGCCGTTCTCATACTCACCGACATACTTCAGCGAGCCGTCAACGGGCGAGTACCACCATACGTTCTTCTTCTCGCCGCTGATCTTCGCCAGGTCGATCGACATCGGCTTGTTGGTGTAGGTGTATACCAGCAGGTAGTCCTCACCACGCGTTGCGATGGCGCGGTCGTAGCGGAAGCCGTGCTCGCCGGCGATCACCGTCTGGTCGCCTACGCGCTCAAAGAAGGGGAAGGCGCAGATGAGCTTCTTGACATACTGCATCTGGTTGAAACCGGGATCCTCGAGACCCTCTTTCCAACTCTTGATGGCACCATAACCGCCCGGCTTCTCGCCACCGGGGTGCATCTGCATGATCGAGTTGTGGCCATAGGTGTGACCAAAGGCACCGGCAAATACCGACCAGTAGGCGTAGCGGCGTACGTCGTACGACTTCCACCAGGGCTCGGCGGGGTCGTGCAGACCCTGCGGAATCTCCTCATACGAAGGTTCACCGTCGATGATGGGCTTCATCGGCTCGAGGGCGAAGGCCTCCTCTACATAGCGCCAGTTATCCTCGGCAACCGAAGCCTGGGCCGTGTCGTCGCCATCACCGCGCGTCTGATCGTAGCGGCGGTGACCCGACTGGAACATGTTGAAGTCGAGCCACTCGGCGTTGTGGAACCAACGTACCGACGAGGTGCGACCGAAGGGGTGGAAGGTCATCAGGTGGTTCTTGTCGATCGACTTGATGGTGCGCGCCAGCGTCTCCCACGAAGCGGTCTCCACATCACCCTTGATGTCACCACCGATGAACCAGATGATGTTGGGCGTATCCTTGTAGCGGTTGGCCAGGAACTCGCCGTAGGCCTGTGCCTGCTCGACGTTCATCAGACCCTTCTTCACCAGGCCACCCCATACGCAGACCATACCGATGTAGATGCCGCGCTTGCCGGCCTCATCGATGATGTAGTCCATGTGCTGCCAGTAGCCGTTCTCGCCCTCAGCCTCGATGACCGAGAAGTCATAGCCGGCCGGGTGCGAAAGCTTGCCGAAGACATTCGTGGCGGGTACACCGTTTACGGTCTGCACCTGTACGACGTTGTAGCCGGCCTTCTGGCAGGCATCCAGGTAGTAGATGGCGTTCTCGCGATCCAGACGCTCGGGCAGCAACCAACCCGTCTCGCCGAGCCAGAAGAAGGGCTCGCCATTCTCGTGCTGGAGGTAGCGACCATTCTCCGATACGACGAGCTTACCGTTGTCCCAGGGGAGGTTGTTCTCCTGAACTGCCTCCTTCGGAGCGCAGCTTACGGCCAGCACTGCGAGTGCCAGCATTGCAAAAAGTTTTTTCATAGTGTTTTTTGAGTTATAATTAGTTGTTGAATCTAAGTTTCGGGGTTGTGTGTGGCTACTTTTTGGCAGCCTCGGCTGCCGCCTTTTTCTCGGCGTTGCGCTTGTCGACATAGGCCTTGAAGAGGGCCTTCCAGTTGCGGCCGTTGGCGTTGAGGTACTGCTCGCATTGGGTCTTATAGACCTCGAACACCTGCGAGATGCCCTTCATGCGGCGGCACTCGAGCGCCTCCTCGCGAGCCGTCTCGAGCAACTTGCGCATCGCGGCAGCCTCCTTATCCGTCAGGTCGGGAACGATGGCGTAGTAGCCCTTCATCGTGAAGTCGACCTTGCCGATCGTGTAGCCGTCCCAGAGCTGGATGATCTGCTCGTTGGTCAGCTTGAGCTTCTTGAGCCCCTTGAGGAGCTCCTTGCGCACCGAGGCGGGAATCTGCTGGTCGGCTATCATCTCGCGCTCCACCTCGTTGAGCTTGCGACCCGTCTTGGTATCGATCTCGGGGATGGTGGTGTAGGGGTGGGCGTTGTGCCACTCCACAACGGCCGTGCGGTGAGCCTTGACCAGCTCCGTAACGGCGGCGGCACGCTCCGCGTCGAGCTTCAGCGGCTCGACAATCGCAGCGCTGCGGTCGATATACTTCTTGTCGTCGGCAGCCGCCTTCTTCTCGGCGTTGCGCTTATCGACATAGGCCTTGAAGAGTCCGCGCCAGGGGCGACCCGTATCGGTGAAGTGCTGCTCGCACTTGGTTTTGTGGATCTCGAAGACCTGCGAAATGGCCTTCATGCTCTTGCAGTCGATCGCCTCGCTACGCGCCTGCTTCAGGTGACCCAGCAGCACCTTCTCGTCCTCGGCCGTCATGTCGGGAACAATGGCGTGGTAGCCCTGCATCGTGAAGGCCACCTTGCCTACCGTATATTCGTCGAAGACCTGCTCGATCTGCTCCTCGGTGAGGACACTCTTCAGGCTCTTCATCAGGCGCTCGCGCTCCTTGATGGGGATCATGCGGTCGGCCATCATCTCGCGCTCGACCTTCGAGCGCTTCTTGCCCGTAGCCTTATCCACCTCGGGGATGGTGGTGTAGGGGTTGGCGTTGTGCCAATCGCGCACGGCGCGGCGGTGGTTGTAGACAGCCGTCGTAGCAACGCCGATGGCGCGCTCGTCAGTAAGGTTCAGCTTGGCGATGATCTGCTCGGCCTTGCGGTAGACCGACTCATCGGCTGCAGCGGCGCGTACGCGGTCCTTACCGAAGTAGGGGGCGAGCTTATTGACGCTGCGGATTGCGCTCTCGGGCATCAGCTCACCCTTCTTGCCGAAGGAGAGGAGCGTAGCGGTCGGTACGACGGTCACCTTGCTCTCGTCGACCTTCGAGCTATCCATGCCGAGGCTCTTGGCGAAGAAGGCGTAGGCCGCCTCGCGCTTGCTCACGCCGTAGTCGTGACCCTCAGTCGCGAAGTGGGCATTCGAGAGCTGGTCGGCGGCATCATACATGGCATAGACCTTCTCGAGGTAGGGGTACTCGACCGTCGGCACGCTCTTCGTCCAATCCTTGCCGTCGGAGATTACACAGAGGGGCTTCGGGGCGAAGATGGCGGCCATCTCGGCGTTGCAGGTGCCGTTGGCGGCCGTTGTGATGGGCATGCCGCTCTCGCAGGGGCAACCGCCATCAAAGTAGGAGGAGAGGCTCACTACGGGGCAGAGGGCCGTGTAGCGGTCGTCGATGACGCTCAATACAACCGACTGCTGACCACCACCCGAGGCACCCGTGACACCGATGCGGCTCTTATCGGCATCTGCGCGCGTGAGGATGTAGTCCAGGATCGAGATACCGTTCATCATCTGAATCGTGGCGGCATAGGGGGTGCGGTGAGCTGCGCTCGAAACCTGGTGCTCCGACTCGGCGTAGCCAAAGAGGTCGTAATCGACCGCAATGGCACCCATGCGGGCAAAGGTGGCCATGCGCAGCTGCTGATCCTTGCGGTAGCGACCCTCGTGGAAGTGGCCACAGGGCGAGATAATCACGGGGTAGGTACCCTTCTTGGCGGGGGCGTAGATCGAACCGCAGACATAGAGGCCGGGGAGGGTCTCCAGGGCGAAGTTCTGCACCGTGTAGCCGTCGTATTTGCGAATCTTCGAGAGGATGGGGGCCGCCTCGACGCGCTTTTCGAGCAGGGGATCGATCTCCAGCTTTTCGCGCACCTCGCGGCGAATCACCTCGGCGCGCTCCTCGAAGACCTTACGGTCGGTGTAGAGCGAGAGGAGGTAGGCGGTCATCTTCTCACCGTCGGGAATCGTGCGACGCATGAACTCGAAGGGCTGAATCTTGTAGCTCTTCTCGCCCGTCTGGAGGTAGCGCAGGTCGAAAAGACCCAGGATACCCCACAGCGTCTCGTCAATCGAGTAGGGACGGATGCGGAAGTCGGCATAGGGAACTTCGAGCCCCTCGATCTTGGCGTCGATCGAAAGTTTCACGTCGAAGTGGTCGGCCACCTCCTCCAACACCTCGCCTAAGGGACGGGTGAATTGGTTTTCGTAGCGGTTCTGTGCCTCGGCGGTCATCAGGCCACCCAGCAGGAACACAAGCAGTAGTAGTTTTTTCATCGGTTTATAGCTTTTATTCGTTCTCTTTTAGCGGAGTGAAACGGCGCGCTCTGCGGCGTAGCGGGGCAGCTCCTCGATCGAGCGTACCGCCTTGGCGGGGAGCTTCTCGCCCTCGGCACCAAATAATTTCAAGGCCTCGGGGCTTTCGATTACGACCTTCTCTTCGTCGATTTGACCCTTATCCAGCCCAAAGCAGGCGGCAAAGAAGTCGTAGACGGCCGTGCGTTTATTCACACCGAAGTCGTGTCCCTCATCGGGGTAGTGGTAGAAGCGGAGCTCCGATTCTTTACCCTGCAGGCGGTAGATGGTGCGCAGGAAGGGCCCCTCGATTTCGGGCACGTGGGCCGTCCAATCCTTGCCATCCGATACGACACCCAACGGACGCGGCGCGTGGGCCGCTGCCAACTCGGCGTTGCAACTCTCGGCCAAGGTGGGGAGCAGGAAGGCGCTCTCGCAGGGGCATCCTCCGTCGAAGTAGGAGGAGAGGCTGATGACGGGACAGGTGGCCGTGAAGCGGCTGTCGAGACCCATCTGCATCGTCTGCGTGCCACCGCCCGAAGCACCGCAGAGACCTATGCGCGTGGGGTCGATCTCCTTCATTTCGAGCATCTTATCGAGCAGCAGACGGCAGTTGGCCCACTGCAGCTCCTGTGCCAGGAGCGAGTGGTGGGTTTTAGCCCCCAACTGCAACTCCGATTCGCCGTAGCCCACCAGGTCGAAGCCTACGGCCACAGCCCCCATGCGGGCCCAGGTGGCCAGGCGCAGCTGCGTCTCGGCGATGTAGCGCGGCGTATGGCCGTCGGGCGAGAGGATCAGGGGGAGCTTCTCGCCACGCTTGAGCTTTTTCGCCGGGCGGTAGATCGAGCCGCAGAGGTAGAGTCCGGGCAGGGTCTCGATCGAGAAGTTCTCGACCGTGTAGCCCTCGAAGGTGCGCTTCTTGCCCACCTCGAGCTCCGCCCCCTCGACCATCAGGGCTGCGAGGGCATCGCAACGAGCCGTGATGTGGCCGCCGATCACCTCGCGCAACTCGGCCATACGTCGCTCGGAGTCGGCCTTCGTGGTGTGGTAGGTCGCGGCGAGGTAGTCGATGTGTTTGCGACCCTCTTCGGGGGTGCGGTAGTGGGGCTCGTAGGGTTTGATTTTATAGACACGCGCACTCTGCTTGACATACTTGTAGCGGAAGAGCTGCAGGACATTTTCGAGCGACTCTTCGAGCGAGTAGGGGCGGATGTAGGAGTCGGCGTGGGGGACCACCAGACCGACCGTGTCGACCTGCACGCGCAGACGCGTCGAGAAGCGCTCCGAAATCTCGCGGAGCACCTGATCGAGCGACTTGGTGTGGGTCGCCGCATGGTCGTATTGTGCCGAGGCGGTATAGACCGTCATGAGCAACAGCAGGGTGAGCAATCGTTTCATCGTTAGAGCGTTTTAGTGAAGGTGTGGTGGCCGCTCGTTACAGCGTGCGGCTCCTTGTCGCCGGGCAGGAAGACCTCGGCACGGCAGTTGGCGGGCAACTCTACATCGAGCGTGAAGTGCTCCCCCTTGCGCTCCCAAGCCACCGCTACGGGGCCGTAGATCGAGTGGTAGGTGCCCTTCACGTAGCTAAGGTCGCCCACCACCTCGGGACGAATCGTCAGTCGGCGGTAGCTCTCACCCTCGGTGTCGGGCTGCAGACCCACGAGCGAGCGGAAGAACCACTCGTCGATCTGACCCATCATAAAGTGATTCCACGACGAGCCTTGGCGCGGATCCCACTGCTCGGTGAGGGTCGTAGCGCCATACTTGAGCTGGAAACCGTAGCCGGGGGCCTCCTCGTGGTTGTGCATGGCGTACATCACCTCGTTCTGGCCGTTGCGGGCCAGCGTCTGGAAGAGGTAGCGGTTGCCCACATCACCCGTCGTGAGGCGCGTGCCATGCTTCTCGATGTCGGCCAAGAGGTTCTGCATCACCGCTTCGCGCTGCTCGGCGGGGGCCATGTCAAGGAACAACGGCAGGGCGTTGCTGCACTGGCTGGCGGTGCCGTACTGTGCCGTCTCGGGGTCGAAATACTTGGCATTGAAGGCCTTCTTGACCTCCTCGCCCAGGGCGGCATAGCGCTCCGCATCCGACTCGTTGCCGACCATCTTGGCCGCCTTGACGAGCTGCTGCAGGGCGAAGTAGTAGTGGGCCGAGGCGACCAGACCGACGGGGGTGTTGCGCGAGAATCCGGCGCGGAAGTCGCCGTAGTCGTACCAATCACCCAAGCCGAAATCGACCAGATGACCCTCGGCGCGCGTACCGAGGTAGTCGACCCAACGACGCATCGTGGGGTAATATTCGCGGATTAGGCGGTCGTCGCCATAGGTCTCGTAGTATTGGAAGGGGGAGATGACCACCGTGGCGCTCCACTCGGGCGAGTCGGCAAAGAGATCCATGATGCCCCCCTCGAAGATTACATAGTTCGGTGCTGTGGTGGGAATCATGCCATCCTCGCGCTGCGAGTCGGCGATGTCGCGCATCACCTTTGGCAGGTAGGTCGTCAGGTTGTAGTTGTACAACAGACCCGGGCCGTTGAGGTGGACCTGCTCCAACCATCCGAGCTTCTCGCGGTGGGGACAATCGGTCCATACCGACTGCATATTGCTGCGCACGGCGTTGAGAATCAGGCGGTGAGCCTTGTTGAAAATCTCGTTCGACGACTCAAACGAGGCGATCTCCTCGGCAGCGTTGTGCACGAAGCAGGAGTGAATCTCCTCGATGACGGGAAGCCCCTCGGGGTTCTCCATATCAGCCAAAACAGCCCCCTCGAGGAGGATGTAACGGAAGCCGTAGTAGGAGAATCGGGGGTGCCACGTCTCGCTCTCGCCGCCCTTTAAAATATAGGTATAATAGTGCTGACGACCCGTCTGACGCTGCTGTGTGGCGTTTGAGTTGGTCGTTGCCTCGGCCACAACGAGCGTGATTTTATCGCCCGCCTGACCCTTTACCTTGATCTCGGGGAAGCCTGCCAGATTCTGCCCCATATCGAGCAGCATGGCCGTAGGCGATACGGTGCGCTTCGTGTCTTTCGTGGCGCGCTCCACCTCCTCGGCGGTCAACTTGTGGACCGAGACGGGGGCGTAGCGTGTGTGAATCTTCACGGGGGGAGCCTGCTGCGGGGTCAGCTGACCCTTCGGGGCCTCCTGCACGACTACCGGCAGCCAAGCCTGGTCGTCGAACTGCGGCTCATCCCAGCCCGCCTGCTCGAGGCGTGCATCGTAATCCTCGCCGCCGTAGATTGTGTTGAAGGTGATCGGGCTCAGGTCGTAGCGCCAGGTCTCGTCGGTGGCGATGAGCTGCTCGGTGCCATCCGTGTAGCGGATGCGCATCTTGAGGTTGAGCGTCTCGGGGCCGAAGCCGATTTGGAGCTTGCGGTAGCGCGAGCGGTCGGCGATGTTGTAGAAGCCGTTACCGAGGATTACACCGAGGGCATTCTCCCCCTTGAGGAGCTGCTCGGTGACGTCGTAGGTGTTGTAATAGACCGTCTTGTGGTACTCCGACCAGAGGGGGGTGAACTCGCCGTCGCCCACCTTCTCGCCGTTGAGCGAGAGTTCGTAGTGGCCCAGACCGCAGACATAGACAATTGCCTCGTCGACTGTTTTATCGGTTGCAAACTCCTTGCGAAGCTGGATGCTGCGCCAAGCCATCGAATCGACTGCCTCCCAGGCGGCGCGTACCTCGGGCTTGCGCAGCTCGCCGCCGTGGAACTTGCGTCCCTCGGGCATGGCGGCCTTCTCGTAGCTTACGGCTCCGATCCAGGCGGCATCCATCCACGCTTTGCTCGGTGCGAGGCGGAAGGTGCTCCAATCGCTCCAGGCCGAGGCCTTGTCCGCCTCGTTCCAGACCTGCACACGCCAACGGTAGGGCTCCATTGGCTGCAGCTCCTCGCCCCCGTAGGGGATCAGCTGGCTCTGCTCCGAGCTTACTTTGCCCGACTGCCATACCAGGCTCTTGTCGGCATCATAGACCTCGATGGCATAGGCCGTCTGCATGGCACCCTGACGACCGGCGAGCTCCCAACCCAGGCGGGGAGCTTCACAGTCGAGTGCCAAAGGCTCCGTTTGGAGTTCGGCGGTGGTCTTTACCACCTCGATAGCGGGGCTGCAGGCCGCACAGCAGAGCAGTGCGGCCGCAGCAAGAAGTTGATTCAAATTCATTTTTTAGAGTACGTTTTCACACACAATGCGACCCAATTCGGGCTGGTTGGCCACCTTCTTGCCATCGACCAGGATGGTCAGACCCTTGCCCTGGTGGTACTTGTCGCCGTGGCGGTCCCAAAGGATGGTGATGATGTGGTTGTGGTAGCGCACATTGTCCAGGCAGAACCAATCCCACTCGGCAGCGGGCACCAGCGGATTGATCTCGAGCGTGCGGTCGGCGCGCGGACGCAGACCCATCAGGCCCGTAATCATCAGGTCGTTGAAGGTCGAGTGGTTGTAGTAGCGGGCGCGCTCCTGGTCACCCTTGAGCCAGTAGCCCGTCACCTCGTCGAGGTACTCGCCGATGTAGGGGCGACCGCGGTGGTAGCACGACTCAACGTAGAGCTCCATCTGGCGGAAGTAGTCCTCCTTGTTGACAATCGGAGTCGAATCGGTATTGAGGTAGTTGGCCAGTGCCGTCAGGGTCTGTGCCGAGGCGAAGGGCCAGATGGCACCGTCCCACTCACAGCGACCCACGCCGCGCGTGCGGAACTCGGGGTGGCGACGCTCTGCGGTCGTCAGACCATAGGGCGAGAGGAAACCGCCCTCGTCGTTGATCTGCAGCCAAGCCTTCTCGTGCTGCTTCTCGGGCAGGTTGAAGTACCAGGGGATGTAACCGATTGCCTCGCGGGCGCAGCAGAGCGTGTCGGCACGACGCGTCTCGAAGAAGTCGCGCTCCTCGTTCCAGAGCTTGCCATAGACCAGATCCTTGATCTCCTCGGCCTTCTTCTCATACATTGCGGCATCCGACTCGTTGCCTACCAGGCGGGCCATCTCGACCATCGCCTTGGCGTTACCATACATGTAGCTGTTGATCGAGGGGCGCGCAAACTGCTTCTTGCGGCCGCCGCTGATCGACTCCTCCATGCCGTCCTTGACATCCTCCTGCCAATAGAGACCATCGGGCAGGCGGTGGGTATCCTCCCAGTAGGCGTACTCGGCCTTCAGGTCGGCGTAGAGATCCTTCACGTAGGCTTCGTCCATGTTCACCAAGTAGCGGTGGTAGACCGACCAAGGGTTCCACGAGCTGAACTTGTTCATCTTGGCCATTACCTTGCCCTCGTTGCCGCGATACCAGGTGTGGATAATCTGATTCAGGTAGTCGTCGTTGTGCAACCAGCGGCTCTCATGGATGTGGTGACCGATGGCGCAGGCGATCAGGTTGTACTTATCCGAGTAGGAGCGCTGCACGAGGAACTCGGTCATGCCGTAGCCAACGGGGGTCTCCTTGATGTGCTTGCGCAGCGACCACCAACGGAAGTAGAACATCTCCTCGAAGTTGTGTTGCGGGCACTCGAAGAGGGGGATGTTCTTCTCCATCCAGGCCGAAGACTCGCTGTTGGGAATTGCCTGGGCGATATTCTCATCCTCCGAGGCGTTGAAAAGCTCGGCGTAGTGGGCAAAGTCGGCATAATCCAGGACGGCAGCCGTGCTGTTTACGTCGGCCGACGAGGTGCGGAAGTTACCGATGCGGAAGATTGCCTCCTCATCCATGCCGTTGCAGTTCGGCAGGTCGTCGTAGCGGTCGGCCCAGGTATCCACGGTGGGGTGGTGGCGACGCTCGCCGGTGCGGAACACCACGCGCTCGATCGACTCCACGGGGGCGTAGAGCATGCGGGTCGTCGTCTTTTTGCCGTCGATGTAGACCACCGAGTTGCGGTTCTCGCAGGTGATGACCACCTTCACGCGGTAGCTCTTGCCCGGCTCGTACATCGTCACGCGGCCGTAGCGGGCACCGCCCTTCGAGCGCATCTCGCCCTGATCGGTCAGGTCGATGCGGGCGCAAGCCGTACCCTCCGAGTCGATGAACTCGATCTCGAGGTGACCCTTGTCGTTCTGCTCTGCCTGGAGGTCGAACTCGACGGTCAGCTCGCGCGAGGCGGGAATCTTGCGCTCCACCTTGGCATCGAAGAAGGGATCCTTATCTTTGAGCGTGAGCCACTTGCCCTCGAGCGTCACGGGAGCCCATACGCCCGAGTAGAGGTTCCACATCGTCAGGTCGCTCAGTTTCTCGAACTTTGCGAAATCCTCGTCGGCGTGGGCCGTGGCGTGCTGCTGCACGGGCACCGGTACGCGACTTACCCACATGTCCTCCTTGTTTACGCTGTAGGTAAGCCACAGATCGCCATCTTCGGGAGTGCCGTTACCCTCTTGAATACCACGCACATACTGCGGGCCGTAGGATTTATACTGACCGGCGTAGCGCATCGGGGGCACCTCGCCATAGATCAGGTTTAAGGTCGTGTACTCCAGACCATCCTTCGAGAGCGAGATGGCGAGCGGCCAGCGGAACTCCGAGGGGTTGTAAACGGTGGCATAGGTGCCGTCCGAAAGGCGCTGACCCCAAATCTTGGCGTTGCTGTTCACGAAACCCTTGGCGCGGGCAATCGGCTCGGCCCAGGTGTTGCCGCCGTCGCTCGAAATCGAGGTCAGGGCGTGCTTCCAGAGCGCAACTTTGCGGCCATCCTCGAGCGTGTAGTAGCAGAAGGCCTTGTAGGGCTTGTTGAGCGGAATCAGCTCCTCGTCGCGGTCGGCCTCCTCGACCCAACCCATGCGCTGCAGGGGGCTGGCCAGGATCTCCTCGCAAGCCTCGCGGAAGCCCTTATCCTTCGAACGGGTGTAGTAGGGATAGGCGGCATTCTTCTCGTTGAAGGCGTGGTTGAAGTAGATGAAATAGATGGGGCCAAACGAGCCATCCTCGTAGATCTCGCGCACCACGCGACCGATGCCGTTACCGTCGTTCGGGTCATCCTTCGGGAAGAGCGAGATGCCGTAGTTGCCGATAGCCAGCAGGCGATCGCCCTTCGAGACGTAGAAGCCTACGCGTTGGTGCATGATGGCATCCATATCCTTGGCTACCACTGTGCCGTCCTTTGTGAAGCCGTCGGGAATGCGGTAGGTGGGGAAGAGGATCTCGGGGTCGCTCCAGGTGTAACCGTCGGCCGAGCTCTGGAGCATGGTCATCGAGGGGGGTACATGCTCATCGACCGGGTCGCAGAGGTAGTGCATATAGAACTTGCCGCGCCAGTAGGCCAGGAACGACTGGTGGTTGTAGGTCCAGCCGTTGCCGTTGGTGGCGTAGGGCAGCTTGCGGTTGGCGCGCATCGTCTGGATGTTGTGCACACCCACCACGGGCGAAAGACCGCCGTCGTGCAGGTTGGGGTTCGAGAGCTCGCTGCCCGTGTAATGGACGCGGTCGCTCTCCTGGGCTGCAACCGAGAGCGAGACGACAAGAGCTGCCGCCACGAGGGTCGCTGTTTTGAGGAATTTGGTCATAATAAGTTGGTTTTTGTTATATTTGTTTTTGCTTTTTTTTGGTGGTGTTGTTTAGCCCCTTTTCGGGCCCCTTGTTGTGTCGAAAAAGTCCCCCTAATTCCTTTTTTTTGCTCCCGAAAAGCTTCTGAAAAAGTAGGGCCACATTTGCCCAATTTCAACATCAGACGAAATTACGCATAAAAGATGAATTTAGCTATAAAATATTGCCATTTTTTTTACCCTTTTTGGGAAAAAGGACAAAATATTAAAAAATAACCCGTATATTTGTTAGTAAGAATAACTATTTACACAAAAGAACCTATGATAAAACGAATTTTTGGATTTTTGGCGACAGGCCTTCTCGTGCTTGGTGCCACTTCGGTCAGCGCCCAGGATGCCGCTACGGCGGGTCTGATGGATGCCCGTCAAAGTAAGTATGCCAAGATGGCCAATGTCCCCCTGGGAGCAGTCCGCTGGACGGGCGGTTTCTGGGGCGAGCGCTTCGAGGTTTATAGCAAGACCTCGGTGCAGCACATGTGGGATATTTGGCAGGCTCCCGAGATCTCGCACGGCTTCCGCAACTTCGAGATTGCAGCCGGTACTTGCGAGGGTGTACACTCGGGTCCCCCGTTCCACGACGGCGATATGTACAAGTGGATGGAGGGTGTTGCCGCGGTCTATGCCATCACGAAGGATCCCGAGTTGGACAAAATCATGGATACCTTCATTGCGCAGGTGGTCAAGGCACAGCGCGAGGATGGCTACATCCACACCCCCGTTATCATCGACGAACGCAACAAGGGCATCGACACCCACAAGCAGGCTCCCAAAGAGCAGCAGGCCATCGGTACGAAGGTGGGCGGTGCTGACGAGAAGGGCGCCTTTGCCAACCGTCTGAACTTCGAGACCTACAACCTGGGTCACCTGATGACGGCCGGTATCACCCACTACCGCGCAACGGGTAAGCGCACCCTCTTCGAGGCTGCGATCAAGGCCACCGACTTCCTCTGCCACTTCTACGAGACCGCCTCGGCCGAGCTGGCGCGCAACGCCATCTGCCCCTCGCACTATATGGGTGTGACGGAGATGTACCGCGCTACGGGCAACCCCCGCTACCTGGCTCTGGCCAAGAACCTGATCGATATTCGCGGTATGGTCGAGAATGGTACCGACGACAACCAGGACCGTGTTCCCTTCCGTGAGCAGTACAACGCCATGGGTCACTCGGTGCGTGCAAACTACCTCTATGCCGGTGTGGCCGATGTCTATGCCGAGACGGGTGAGGAGCAGCTGATGAAGAACCTGACCTCGATTTGGAAGGATATCGTGACCCGCAAGATGTATGTGACGGGTGCTTGCGGTGCCCTCTACGACGGCACCTCGCCCGACGGTACGGTCTACGATCCCGATCTGATTCAGAAGGTGCACCAGAGCTACGGCCGCCCCTATCAGCTGCCGCAGTCGACCGCCCACAACGAGACTTGTGCCAACATCGGTAACATGCTCTTCAACTGGCGTATGCTGCACTCGACGGGTGATGCCAAGTATGCCGAGATTGTCGAGATGGCCCTCTACAACAGTGTCTTGAGTGGTGTGAGCCTCGATGGTAAGCACTACTTCTACACCAACCCCCTGCGTCTGAGCCACGACCTGCCCTACACGCTGCGTTGGTCGAAGATCCGCGAGGAGTACATCTCGCTCTGCAACTGCTGCCCCCCGAACACGCTCCGCACGATCTGCGAGGCGCAGAACTACGCCTACACGATGTCGGATGACGCCCTGTGGTGCAACCTCTACGGCGAGAGCGAGCTGACGACGACCTATGCCGGTAAGCCCTTCGTGGTGAAGCAGTTCACAGGTTATCCCTACGACGGCAAGATCCGCCTCGAGGTGGCCGAGATTGCCAAGAAGAGCGCCATGAAGCTCTACCTGCGCATCCCTGAGTGGTGCGACAAGGCGACCGTGACGGTCAATGGCAAGGCGGTCGATGTGGCTACGAAGGCCAACACCTATGCCTGCATCGAGCGCACCTGGAAGAAGGGAGACGAGGTGGTGCTCGACCTCGAGATGCGCGTCAAGCTCCTCGAGTCGAATCCGCTGGTGGAGGAGACCCGCAACGAGACCGTCGTGAAGCGCGGTCCGCTGGTATACTGCCTCGAGAGCTGCGACATCGAGGGTGGCAAGAAGATCGACAACGTGCTGATCCCGAGCGATATCGAGTTCGAGGCTGTCCCCTATGAGATTGCCGGCTCGAAGATGGTTGCCCTGGAGGGTACGGCCCGCCTGATCAACGACGATTCGTGGAAAGATACCCTCTATCGTGAGGTAGGCAAGGCCGATGGCGAGGTGAAGATTCGCCTGATTCCCTACTTCGCGTGGGGTAACCGCGACCATGCCGAGATGACGGTGTGGATGCCCCTGGCACGTTAGTCGCGCCCCCTGTCGCGAGGCGCATGTGCCGCTCAAGCAAAGCCTCGGAGTCTGCTTCGTATCGCATCGGTACGGGAGGACTCCGAGGCTTCGCGAGCCTAAAACGAGCGGGTTGCGAAGAGCCTTGCGATGCCCTGGAATGAAAATCTAAAATACTAAAACTTAAATACTTATGGCAAAAGAAAAAAACAGCCTGAAAAGTACGCTGGCTGTATCTTTGACAAACTACCTCGATGCAGGTGCCATTGTTGCCGGTGCCAGCGGTCTCTCGCTTTGGCAGTCCTATCTTGGTCTTTCGGAGGGTCACCTCGGTTGGCTCAATGCGATCTCGGCTAACTGCCTTGGTGCCGCTATCGGTGCCATTATCGGCGGTTTCCTGGCCGATAAGTATGGTCGCAAGGCGATCTACACCTACAACATGCTGGTCTATATGGTCGGCGTGGCACTCATCATGTGCTCGGTGAACTTCGCGATGTTGCTCTTCGGTTTCCTGGTGACGGGTATCTCGGTCGGCGTGGGTGTTCCCGCCTCGTGGACCTACATTTCGGAGAACTCGGAGGTGGGCAACCGTGGTCGTAACATCGGTATCTCGCAGATGGCCTGGGGTATCGGCCCGCTCGTAATTCTGTTGCTGGGTACGATTCTGGCTCCCCCGACGGGTGGCGCAGCCGGTGTGGCCTATCCGCTGGTGGAGACGATCGCCTCGTGGTTTGGTGTCGAGGGTGCTGCTATGCACGTCTTCTCGAGTCGTCTGGTCTTCCTCTCGCTCTTTGTGGTGGCCTTCATTGCCTGGAACCTGCAGCGTCGCCTCGACGAGTCGGCCGAGTGGCAGGCAGCCAAAGAGGAGGCTTCGAAGGCTCCTACGACGGGTGGTGTCTTTGCATCGTTCGGTAAGCTCTTTACCAACAAGACCAACATCATCACGATGCTCTTCCTGGCCGGTATGTACCTGACCTGGAACCTTGTATGCTCGGTGATGGGCTTCTTCCAGCCCCACATCTACGAGACGGCCGGCGGCCTCTCGAACGAGTATGCCAATATGCTTGCTGCGGGTCAGTGGGTGATTATCATCATCACCACCTTCATCTTCTCGCTCATCGTCGATAAGGTGAATCAGCGTTGGCTCTACGCCCTGGGTGTGAGCTTCGGTGTCTTGGCCTGGGTGATTGTCGTGGTGATCGGCATCGGCAGTATGAGCGGTCTGCTCTTCTTTACGCTGCTGTGGGCCCTGCAGGCCGGTATTTCGGTGCAGTCGTTCTACGCCTTGTGGGCTTCGGAGCTCTTCCCCGCGAAGTATCGCGCCGCCGCACAGGGTGTGATGTTCTTCATCGTGCGCGGCCTCTCGGCTGTTTGGGGCCTGGTCTTCGTCTATATCTACGGCGAGAACGGCGAGGGCTTCACACTGGCCGGTACGATTATGATGTGCTTCTTCATTATTTCGCTCCTCATCGGTACGATTTGGGCCCCCGTGACCCGTGGTAAGAGTCTGGAGCAGATTACCCGTGAACGTTATGGCGATGACTTCTAAAGCAACTTGGATTTGGTACCCGGGCGACTATGAGATTTGGCTCGGAAACAAGATGAATAACCGCCGCACGGAGCGCGGTGCCTTCTTCCCGCCCTTCTGGAAGACCGACAGCCACTATGTGACCGTCGAGTTCTCGACCGTGGTCGAGCTGGCCGAGGAGGAGGAGATTACGATTGCCGCCGAGGGTATCTTCAACATCAAACTCGATGGCAAGCTCCAGTTCGGTATGCCTGCGACCTTCCTCCTTCCGGCAGGTCGCCACAACCTCAATATCAAGGTCTGGAACCAGATGACACCCCCGGCACTCTTTGTCGAGGGTAAGACGATCAAGAGCTCCTCGGCCTGGCGTGTGACGTTCGAGGACCTGGAGTGGATCGACGAGAGCGGCAAGGCGAGCGACACCTCGGCTACGGTCTATCAGGCTGCCGGCTGCTGGAACTTCGGTCGTGAGGAGCGACCCTCGGCCTACAAACTCTGTCGCGAGGCGCTGCCCGCCGTGGCTTGCAGCGCGCAACAGGAGGGCAAGCTCTACGACTTTGGCCGCGAGACCTTCGGTTACCTCGTGTTGGAGGGCGCGAAGGGCAACGGCGAGGTGAAGATCTTCTACGGCGAGAGCCCCGAGGAGGCGATGGATAAGGCCTTCTGCGAGACCCTCGACCGCATTGCCGTCAACGAGGCCGGCTTCACGGACCTGGCTACGGGTGCCGTTGTGGCGGCTTCGGAGCGCTATGTGCTCGACAACAGCAAGGCCTTCCGCTATGTCTATGTGGAGTGCGAGGGCGTTACGCTCGAGGGGGTTTCGATGGAGTATGAGTATGCCCCCGTCAGCTATCGCGGCTCGTTCCGCTCGAACGACGAGGAGCTGAATCGCATCTGGGAGATTGGTGCCTATACGATGCACCTCACCACGCGCGAGTTCTTCATCGACGGCATCAAGCGCGACCGTTGGGTCTGGAGCGGCGATGCTGTGCAGAGCTACCTGATGAACTACTACCTCTTCTTCGATTCGGAGTGCGTGAAGCGCACGACGTGGCTGCTGCGCGGCAAGGATCCCGTGACGGCCCACACGAATACGATCATGGACTACACCTTCTATTGGTTCATCGGTATCTACGACTACTATATGTACACGGGCGATCGCCTCTTTGTTGAGCAGATCTACCCCCGTATGCAGACGATGATGGCCTTCGTTGAGGGTCGTGCTAACGAGCGCGGCATGGTCGAGGGTCAGACGGGCGACTGGGTCTTTGTCGATTGGGCCGACGGCTACCTCGACAAGAAGGGCGAGTTGGCCATCGAGCAGGTGTTGCTCTGCAAGAGCCTCGAGACGATGGCACTCTGCGCCGAACTGGTGGGCAACGAGGCCGACCGTGCGAAGTATGCCGAACGTGCCGCCACGCTGCGTGCCCTGCTGCTGCCCACCTTCTGGAACGAGACGAAGCAGGCGCTGGTCCACAACTGTGTCGAGGGCAAGCAGTCGGAGGCGGTGACTCGCTATGCCAATATGTTTGCCACCTTCTTCGGCTACCTCAGCCCCGCCCAGCAGCAACAGATCAAACACTCGGTGCTGCTCAACGACGAGGTGCTGAAGATTACGACCCCCTACATGCGCTTCTACGAGCTCGAGGCACTCTGCGTGCTGGGTGAGCAGGAGGCCGTGATGGGCGAGATGAAGGATTACTGGGGCGGTATGCTCCGCGAGGGTGCCACCTCCTTCTGGGAGAAGTACAACCCCTCGGAGAGCGGTACGCAGCACCTGGCCATGTATGGTCGCCCCTACGGCAAGAGCCTCTGCCACGCCTGGGGCGCCTCGCCGATCTACCTCTTGGGTCGCTACTACCTCGGCGTGAAGCCCACCAAGCCGGGCTATGCCGAGTTTGAGATTCGTCCCACGCTGGGTGGCCTGGAGTGGATGGAGGGTACGATTCCCACCCCCGACGGCGAGATTCGCGTGAAGATGAACAGCGAGCAGATCGAGGTCGAGGCTACGGCCGGCTGCGGTTGGCTCTATCTGGCAACAGGGCAGACCCCGAGTGCCTCTGTGGGCACGTTCGAGTCGGTGGGCGAGGGCGAGTATCGTCTGCGCATCGAGGCCGGCAAGGCTGTGACAATTTGCTACTAAATCAAAAAGGAAACCCCTACAAAAAACAACCCCCAAACTAAACCTATGAAGAAGATTTTGTTTTCCGTGTTGTTGCTTACGGCAGCAATGTTTGTGAGCAGTTGCTCGAAGGAGCGTGTGCAGCTTATCCTGCCTGAGAATCCAACCGAGCAGACGCAATTTGCTGCCGATCATCTGGCCGAGGCGCTGGCAGCCAACGGTTATGAGTTGACCGATGCCGAGGCCGATTATACGATCGCCTTGGCGCTCGATACCGAGGCCGACCTGAAGAAGGAGGGCTTCCGCCTTACGTGTGCCGATAAGGCGATTTCGATCACCGGTAAGGATGTTGGCGGCCTTTTGTACGGTTGCCGCGAGGTGATCGACCGCATGGAGGCCGCAGGCGAGCTCTCGGTGCCCGAGGAGATGGAGGATGCCCCCGAGATGGTGCTGCGCGGCACCTGCATCGGTGTGCAGAAGACCTACTACCTGCCCGGCCGCACGGTCTACGAGTACCCCTATACGCCCGAGAATTTCCCCTGGTTCTACGACAAGGAGCTGTGGGTGAAGTACCTCGATATGTTGGTCGAGAACCGTATGAACTCGGTCTACCTCTGGAACGGTCACCCCTTTGCATCGCTCGTCAAGCTGGAGGATTACCCCTTTGCCATCGAGGTTGACGACGAGACCTTTCGCAAGAATCAGGAGATCTACGGCTTCATTACCCAGGAGGCCTCGAAGCGCGGTATCTTTGTGATCCAGATGTTCTACAACATCCTCGTCTCGAAGCCCTTTGCCGAGCATTACGGCATCCGCACGCAGGATCGCAACCGCCCGATTTCGCCCCTGTTGAGCGACTATACGCGCAAGAGCATCGCCGCCTTTGTCGAGACCTATCCCAATGTGGGCCTCTTGGTCTGCCTGGGTGAGGCGATGGCTACCTATGAGGATGATGTCGAGTGGTTTACGAAGACGGTTCTGCCGGGTGTGAAGGATGGTCTGAAGGCCCTCGGTCGCACCGACGAGCCCCCCGTGCTGCTGCGTGCCCACGATACGAACTGCCGCATGGTGATGGATGCCGCGCTGCCGATCTACAAGAACCTCTACACGATGCATAAGTACAACGGCGAGTCGCTGACGACCTACACGCCGGGCGGCCCCTGGGGCGATATCCACAAGGACTTGAGCTCGCTCGGCTCGACCCACATTTCGAATGTCCACGTCTTGGCGAACCTCGAGCCCTTCCGCTGGGCTTCGCCCGACTTTACGCAGAAGACCGTGCAGGCGATGCACGATGTGCACGGAGCCAACGCCCTGCACCTCTATCCGCAGGCCTCCTATTGGGATTGGCCCTACACGGCCGATAAGGTAGCCGACGGCAGCCGCCTCGAGCAGCTCGACCGCGACTGGGCTTGGTACAAGGCGTGGGGTCGCTACGCTTGGAATTGCCGCCGCGACCGCACCGAGGAGATGGCATTCTGGGATAAGACCTATGGCGAATTTTTCGGCATGAGCGCCGAGGATGCCGCTTCGGTACGCGAGGCCTACGAGGAGATGGGCGAGATTGCCCCCAAGACGCTGCGTCGCTTCGGTATCACGGAGGGTAACCGCCAGACGCTGTTGCTCGGTATGTTCATGAGTCAGCTGGTTAATCCCTATAAGTATACGATCTACCCGGGCTTCTACGAGAGCTGCGGTCCCGCCGGTGAGAAGCTCATCGAGTGGGTCGAGAAGGAGTGGAAGGGTCAGCCCCACGTCGAGAATGGCGAGTTCCCGCTCGATATCGTAGAGCAGTGCATCGCCCACGGTGATGCCGCTGTCGAGGCGATCGAAAGCGTGAAGGCCAAGAAGAATGTCGAGGAGTTTGCCCGCCTGAAGAATGATGTGCGCTGCTACCGCGCCTTTGCCTACGCCTTCTATTGGAAGGTCAAGGCGGCACAGCAGGTGCTCAACTACCAGTGGTCGAAGGATTTGAACTATCTCGACGAGGCTATTCCGCTCCTCGAGAAGAGCTTGGCCTACTACCGCGAGCTGGCCGACCTGACGAAGGATACCTACCACTACGCCAACAGTATGCAGACGGCTCAGCGTCGCATTCCGATCAGCGGTGGCGAGGGTAAGAACAAGACCTGGGTCGAGATGGTGCCCCACTACGAGGCGGAGTTGGCCGCTTTGAAGGCCAATACCGAGCTGCTGAAGAGTGGCGGTAAGAGCGAAATAGAGGTTGTCGAGGCCAAGGATGCTGCCGTGAAGTTGCAGGGTGCTTGGCGCCGCGTGAAGATGCAGGAGGGTGTCTCGCCCTTCTCGAACAACCCGGCCCTGAAGATCGAGGCCATTGCCCCCGAGTTGGAGGGGTTGACGGGCTTTGTATTCGATGGCGAGCTGAAGCGCACCGAGGCCACCACCTTCAGCTTCTCGTGCGAGAAACCGGTGACGCTCCTGGTGGGCTACTTCAAGGGTGACAACAAGCGTTTTGCCCCTGCTCCGAAGCTCGAAACCGATGCTACGGCCAACGACTACAACCAGGCCGAGCCGCTGCTGCAGAATGCCGTGAAGGTGAAGGATTGGGCGCTGGCCAATGTGCACCCCTACCGCTTTGCTGCCGGTGAGCATACGGTGACCCTGCCGCGAGGTTACCTGCTGGTGCTGGGCTTCACCGATACGGAGCTGAAGTCGCGCAACGTAGGTCTTGCCGGCTCGGACGATGCTATTGATTGGTTATTCTACTAAACGACTATGAAACGACTACTTATACTGCTCGCAGCTATCAGCTGCACCCTCACGGTGTCGGCACAACGACACGTTTCGCAGGAGCGCATGGCCGAGGTCTATGAAGAGGCGCGCACGCCCTACAAGTATGGCCTGGTAATCGCCCCGACGACCAATAAAGCCAAAATTGACTGCCCGACCGTCTTTCAGGAGAATGGCCGTTGGTATATGACCTATGTCCTCTACAACGGACAGGGCGCCAAGGATGGCCGCGGCTACGAAACCTGGTTGGCCGAAAGTGATAACCTGCTCGAGTGGCGCACGTTGGGTCGTGTGCTGGAGTTCCGCGACGGTACGTGGGACGAGAACCAGCGCGGCGGCTTCCTCTCGCTGGTCGATATGGAGTGGGGTGGCTCGTATGCCCTGCAGAAGTTCAAGAATCGCCGTTGGATGACCTACATCGGTGGTGCGGGTACGGGCTACGAGGCGGTCAATGCACCGCTCAATGTCGGCCTGGCTTGGACGAAGAAGGATCCCACGGTGGCTCACAATTGGGAGTCGCTCAAAACCCCGCTGCTCTCGATCAACGACGAGGATGTGCAGTGGTGGGAGAGCCTTGTGCAGTATAAGAGTATGGTCTATTGGGACCGCAGCGAGATGCTCGGTGCCCCCTTTGTGATGTACTACAATGCGGGTGGCAAGAACCCCGAAACGGGCTACAAGGGCGAGCGCATCGGCATCGCTCTGTCGAAGGATATGAAAAAGTGGGAGCGTTACGAGGGTAACCCCATCTTCTCACACGAGGCGCAGGGCACCATCACGGGCGATGCGCAGATTGCCAAGATGGGCGACCTCTATGTGATGTTCTACTTCTCGGCCTTCAACCCCAGCCGCAACTATTTGGCTTATAACACCTTCGCCTGCAGCTACGACATGGTGACGTGGGACGATTGGCAGGGCGACGATCTGATCTACCCGACCAAGTCCTACGACGAGATGTTTGCCCACAAGAGCTTCGTGGTGAAGCACGATGGTGTGGTCTACCACTTCTATTGCGCCGTGAACAACGACGAGCAGCGCGGTATCGCGGTGGCCACGAGCCGCCCGATGGGTCGCTCGAAGGTTCACTTCCCCGCCCCCGACCGCAAGCAGCGTCGCACGGTGGTCGAGTTGGAGCAGGGTTGGACCACCTGGCTCGAGGGCAAGGAGAGCGAGCGCCTCGAGGTGAGTGTGCCCCACAACTGGGACGACTACTACGGCTATCGCCAGCTCATCCACGGCAACCTGCACGGCACGGCTCACTACGAGACGACCTTCGAGAGCCCCGCTTTGGAGGGTAAGCGTGCCTACCTCCACTTCGAGGGTGTGGGTACCTATGCCACCATTACGCTCAACGGCCACACCTTCGCGCGTGAGCCGATTGGTCGCACGGTGCTGTCGCTCGATGTGACCCCCTACCTGAAGCCTGCAGGCGAGAATCGCCTCGAGGTCAAGGCCGAGCACCCCGAGCTGATCGCCGACATGCCCTGGATTTGTGGCGGTTGCTCCTCGGAGGTGGGCTTCAGCGAGGGCTCGCAGCCGCTCGGTATCTTCCGCCCCGTGAAGTTAGAGGTGACCGACGAGATTCGCATCGAGCCCTTCGGTGTCCACATCTGGAACGAGGACGACAACCGCACGGTGCACATCCGCACCGAGTTGAAGAACTACTCGGATAAAACGGAGACGGTGCAGCTGGTCAATAAGTTCGCCACGGCACTCGGTGCTCAGGTCTTCCGCCTGGTCGAGGATGTGACCCTGGCCGCCGGCGAGACGAAGATCGTGGAGCAGTCGGCTGTGGTCGAGAATGCCCACCTCTGGTCGCCCGAGGATCCCTACCTCTACAAGCTCGCCACGATGATCAAGCGCGAGGGTGGCAAGAAGACCACCGACGAGATCTCGACCCCCTACGGTATCCGTACCTTCTCGTGGCCCGTCTTCCGTCAGGATGGCGACAACCGCTTCTATGTCAATGGCAAGCCTACCTTTATCAACGGTGTCTGCGAGTATGAGCACCAGTTTGGTCAGAGCCACGCCTTCTCCGACGAGCAGGTCATAGCCCGCGTCAAGCAGATGCGCGCGGCGGGCTTCAACGCCTTCCGCGATGCCCACCAGCCCCACAACCTGATCTACCAGGATTTGTGGGATAAGCATGGCATCCTGTTCTGGACACAGCTCTCGGCCCACGTGTGGTACGACACGCCCGAGTTCCGCAAGAACTTCAAGACGATGCTCCGCCGCTGGGTCAAGGAGCGTCGCAACTCGCCCTCGGTGATGTTGTGGGGTCTGCAGAACGAGAGTGTCCTGCCGCGCGACTTCTCGGAGGAGTGTGTCGAGATTATCCGCGAGATGGATCCCACGTCGGCTACGATGCGCCCCGTGACGACCTGCAACGGCGGTGTCGGTACGGATTGGAACGTGGTTCAGAATTGGAGCGGCACCTATGGTGGCGACCTGTTCAACTACGGCAACGAGCTTTCGAGCCCCGAGCAGCTGCTCAACGGCGAGTATGGCGCTTGGCGTACGACGGGCTTCCACTGCGAGCCGACGGCCTTCGATCCGGCAGGTGCCTGGACCGAGACCCGCATGACACAGCTCATGGAGACCAAGGTGCGCCTGGCCAACGAGAACCGCGACCGCCTCTGCGGTCAGTATCAGTGGATCTACTCGAGCCACGATAACCCGGGCCGTCGTCAGCCCGAGGAGGGCTACCGCCTGATTGACAAGGTCGGCCCCTTCAATAATAAGGGCCTGGTGACCCCCTGGGAGGAGCCGAACGATGTCTATTATATGTATCGCGCCAACTTCATCGATGCTAAGAGCGACCCGATGGTCTACCTCGCATCGCACACCTGGCCCGAGCGTTTCGAGGAGTCGGGTCCTCGTCGTGCCACGATCGAGGCCTACTCGAATTGCGACTCGGTGCTCCTCTACAACGATGCGGTCGATAACAAGGCCCTCTTCCTGGGTCGTAAGATACGCAAGGAGATCGGCACCCACTTTACGTGGGAGCACCGCAAGGTGCGCTACAATGTCTTGCGCGCCGTGGGTTACCACCGTGGTAAGGCCGTAGCCGAGGATGTGCTGGTACTCAAGGGGCTGGAGAAGGCCCCCAATTTCGAGGTGCTCTATCAGGATGTAACGCCGATGGTTGAGGGCGATGCCGCCTACAACTACCTCTACCGCGTCAATTGCGGTGGCGACAGCTACACCGATACCTTCGGCCAGAAGTGGGATACGGACGATGTGCGCTACTCGCGTTCGTGGTCGGCCGACTTCAAGGGTCTTTCGCCCTACCAGGCGAGCCAGCGCACCACCTTCGATCCGATTCGTGGCACGCGCGATTGGCCCCTCTTCCAGAGCTTCCGCTTTGGTCGCCATAAGCTCAACTACCGCTTTGCGGTGCCCGACGGCAACTACCGCATCGAGCTCTACTTCGTCGAGCCGTGGCACGGCACGGGTGGCAGCTGGGGTACCGACTGCGAGGGTCTGCGCATCTTCGACGTGGCTGTCAATGGCGAGCGCGTGGTCGATGACCTCGACATTTGGGCCGAGAAGGGTCACGATGGTGCCCTGAAGGTGGTCGTTGAGGCCGAGGCCAAGGATGGCGAGCTGAAGATCGACTTCCCCGAGGTCAAGGCGGGTCAGGCTGTGATTTCGGCCATCGCCGTGGCAACGAGCGACAAGAGTGTCCGCGTAGAGCCGATGGCGGCTTCGACCTGGAGCTGGGCTGCGGCCGATAAGGAGCGCATGGACAAGACTCCGAAGGAGCTGCTGCCCGCCGAGCCGGTGACGCGCCCGACCGACACCTACGAGGCCGAGGCTGCCGCAATCGAGGGTAAGCACCACATCGAGCTGCTCCGCAAGCGTGAGGGTGTCTTCTTCGACGGGGGTGCCGGCAAGATTGAGTGGACCGTACAGACGGGTCTGGCGCAGGTCTATGCCTTCCGCTTCAAGTATGTAAATCTGACGGGGCAGCAGGTGCCTCTGCGTCTGCAGCTGATCGACCCTGCGGGTACGGTGCTGCGCGACCAGGAGATTTTACTGCCCGATCTGGGTGAGAAGTGGCGCGTGTTGAGCACTACTTCGGGTTCCTATATCAATGCGGGTAAGTATCGTATAATCATTTCGGGCGAGGAGATGAAGGGCTTGGCCTTCGAGTCGCTCGATGTACAATAAAGAGGCTATGAAAAAATTGCTTTGGATAGCGGGAGCTTTGCTCCTGGCTCTGCCTACGGTTGGCCAGGTGGCCGACTGGGAGAATCACCACCTGCTCCACATCAACCGTGAGCCGGCCCGTGCCGCCTTTATCGGCTATGGTGAGAGGGAGGATGATCGCACCCTCTCGCTCAACGGCGAGTGGGCCTTCTTCTGGGTCAAGCATCCTTCGCTGCGCGTCAAGGAGTTCTATCGTACCGATATCAACGACAAGGGTTG
Source organism: Rikenellaceae bacterium (assembly GCA_030529085.1). Classification (GTDB taxonomy): domain Bacteria; phylum Bacteroidota; class Bacteroidia; order Bacteroidales; family Rikenellaceae; genus Alistipes. The sequence continues at coordinate 47,150 of JAUMXM010000008.1, forward strand.
GGATCGCATGCAGGTGCCGGCCAACTGGGAGGTGAATGGCTACGGTACGCCGATCTACGCCTCGGCCGGTTATGTCTTCAAGATCGATCCGCCGCGTGTGATGAGCCGCCCGAAGCAGTCCTATACGACCTTCGACGAGCGCAACCCCGTGGGTCAATATCGTCGCACCTTTTCGATTCCCGTCGAGTGGCAGCTGGGGCAGACCTTCCTGCGCTTCGAGGGTGTGATGAGCGCCTTCTATGTCTGGGTCAATGGTGAATTTGTCGGCTACTCACAGGGCAGCATGGAGCCTTCGGAGTTCAACATCTCGAAGTATGTGCGCGGCGGCGAAAATCAGATTGCCGTCGAGGTCTATCGCTACAGCGATGGCTCCTACCTCGAGGATCAGGACTTCTGGCGCTTTGGCGGTATCCACCGCGATGTGATGATCTACCACACGGAGGATGTGCGCATCGAGGATTATACGATTCGCACCCTGCCCGACAGCGATTATAAGAATTTCCGCCTCGAGATCGACCCCGAATTTGCCGTCTTCCGCGACAAAACGGGCGAGGGTTACACCTTTGAGGCGGTGTTGGAGGATGCCGAGGGTAAGCGTGTAACCCGCATGGAGATTCCAATCGAGCCGGTGTTGGATCTGAACCACAAGGCGGCCATCATGAACGAATGGTTCCCGCAGCGCGGCCCGCGTAAGTTGGGACGCATGGTGGCCGATATTGCAAACCCCAAGCAGTGGAGCGCCGAGACCCCCTACCTCTATACGCTCAAAATGGCACTTGTCGGTGATGATGGACGTGTCGTGGAGCGCGCAACGCAGCGGGTTGGCTTCCGCTCGGTGGAGGTCAAGAAGGGTCAGGTGCTTGTCAACGGCAAGCCGATTCGCTTCCGCGGTGTGAATCGCCACGAGCACGACCCCCTGACGGCGCGTGTGATGAGCGAGGAGCGCATGGTGGAGGATATCCTGCTCATGAAGCGCGCCAATATCAATGCAGTGCGCACGAGCCACTACCCGAACCATCCCCGTTGGTATGAGTTGTGCGACTCGCTGGGCCTCTATGTGATGGACGAGGCCGATATCGAGGAGCATGGTCTGCGCGGTACGCTGGCCAGCGATCCCGATTGGCACGCCGCCTTTATGGATCGTGCCGTGCGTATGGCCGAGCGCGATAAGAACCACCCCTCGATCATCTTCTGGTCGATGGGTAACGAGAGTGGCTATGGCCCCAACTTCGCCGCTATCTCGGCCTGGTTGCACGACTTCGACCCGACCCGTCCGGTCCACTACGAGGGTGCGCAGGGTGTCGATGGTGAGCCCGATCCCGCTACGGTCGACGTCATCTCGCGCTTCTATCCCCGTGTCAAGGAGGATTACCTGAATCCCGGTATCCCCGAGGGTGCCGATGCCGAGCGTGCCGAGAATGCCCGCTGGGAGCGTCTGCTCGAGATTGCCGAGCGCACGAACGACGATCGCCCCGTGCTGACGAGCGAATATGCCCACTCGATGGGTAATGCCCTGGGTAACTTCCAGGAATATTGGGACGAGATTTACAGCCACCCCCGTATGTTGGGCGGCTTTATCTGGGATTGGTGCGATCAGGGTATTGCCCGCCTCTTGCCCAACGGCTTGACGCAGATCGCCTATGGTGGCGATTTCGGGGATAAGCCCAACCTCAAAGCCTTCTGTATGAACGGTGTTATCTTCTGCGACCGCTCCTACGGCCCGAAGTATGACGAGGTGAAGCGTGTCTACCAGCCCGTCTATATGAAACACAAGTTCTTCGATGGTACGATCTGCCGCGTCGAGCTGACCAACCACAACCACCATACCGGTTTCGAGGCCTATCAGGGTCAGTGGCGTCTGGCTGTCGATGGTCGCATTGTCAATGAGGGTGAGTTCGAGATGCCCGATGTGAAGCCCGGTCAGCAGGCCCTGGCGACGATCAATTTGGGCTCGGCCCTCGAGAAGATCGATATCGATGAGCACGATGTGCGCCTGAATCTCTCGGTGCAGCTCAAGGAGGATTGCCCCTGGGCTGAGGCGGGTCATGAGGTGGCTCATTCGCAGCTCACGCTGCGCGATCGTCAGCTTAAAGTTTCGCAGCGCCCCGTGGTGAAGGGTGGCTCGATCCAGGTCAGCGATGGCGAGGTCTTCACGGTCAAGGCCGGCTCGACGACCATCGCCTGGGATCGCAACTCGACCCGCTTGAAGAGCCTCCGTTACGATTCGCAGCGCATCTTTGTCGAGACCGATACGCTGGCGGCCGGTAGCTTCAGTGCCTTCCGCGCTCCGACCGACAACGACCGCTCGTTCGGTAACTGGCTGGCCAAGGATTGGACGCGTCACGGCATGGCTTCGCCGACGATCACGCCGATCGACTTCGCCTGGGAACGCCAGAGCGCCGATCGCGTGCGTGTTGCGACTGCCGAGCGCTACGCCTATGCCGAGGGTGCCATCCACGTGAAAAACACCTATACTATATATGGCGATGGTACGATCGACTTCGAACAGCACTACACGCTCGAAGGTACGCTCCCCGAACTCCCCTCGCTGGGGCAGGTTTGGACGGCCGATCGTTCGCTGCAGCGCCTCTCGTGGTATGGCTACGGCCCGATGGAGAGCTACCCCGACCGCTACCGCGCGGCGCGCATCGGTCGCTTCTCCTCGTCGGTCGATAAGCAGTACACCCACTACCCGCGTCCGCAGGATTCGGGCAACAAGGAGCAGGTGACCGAGCTGACGCTGGTCAATAAGTCGGGCTCGGGTGTGGTGATCACGGCCCTCGAGAAGCCCTTCTCGTGCAAGGTGCTTCCCTATACGGCACAGCAGCTCGCCACCACCACCCACGACTGCTTCCTCAAGAAGCACGAGGCGGTATTCGTAACCCTCGATGCTGCCGTTTTGGGCCTGGGTAACAGCTCCTGCGGCCCGGGTGTTTTGAAGCGCTACGCCATCGATACGAAAAAGGAACATTTCCTCAAAGTACGCATCGCACCCTACAAGCGAAAGTAAAAAATTTTCATATATCTGTCAAAAAACCGCACGGATTGTCAAAAATGACAAAGTGCGGTTTTTTTATTGCTATTTCTGTCGAAAAATACTCATAAAATCGAAGAAAATCTTTTGGATTGAAAGATAAATAGTTACCTTTGCGGCAAAATTGAAAGCAAACAACACTATATACAACTATTTATCAACCAAAACCCAATCAATTTATGAGAATTTTTACAAATGTGATTGAGAAGTGTCGCCTGGCACAGGTGATGCTTGTCTTCGCTGCTCTGGTGTGCGTGAACACGGTTTACGCTCAGCAGGTGATCAAGGGTAATATCGCTTCGTCGAATGGCGAGGCCATTATCGGTGCAAGCGTTATTGTAGAGGGTACGACGACGGGTACGACGACCGACCTGGACGGTAACTTCCAGCTGGAGGCTCCCGCCAAGTCGTCGATCGTTGTTTCGTACCTGGGCTACCAGACGCAGACGCTGGCTGCAACGACCGCCTTCATGAAGGTCGTTATGGTCGAGGATAACGCACTGCTCGACGAGGTTGTTGTCGTAGGTTACGGTACGATGAAGCGTAGCGATTTGACCGGTTCGACGACCCAGGTTAAGAGCGAGGCTATCACCTCGGTGATGGCTGCCAACCCCCTCGAGGCACTGCAGGGTAAGTCGACCGGTGTGGCTGTCTTCACGAACAACCAGCCGGGTGAGGCTCCCACGCTCCGCATTCGTGGCTCGGCTTCGATCAACGCCGGTACCGACCCGCTCTACGTAGTAGACGGTTTCCCCCTCACGGATGCCAACATGAACGACTTTAACCCCGCCGACATCGAGTCGATGGAGATCCTCAAGGATGCTTCGGCTACGGCTATCTACGGTTCGCGTGGTGCCAACGGTGTTGTGATGATCACCACGAAGAAGGGTTCGGAGGGTCGCCACAATATCAGCTTCCATGCCAACATGGGTATCCAGATGCGTTCGCGCCTGCTCGAGACCATCACGGGTGACGAGTTCATCGAGTACATCAACACCGCTACGGTAAACCAGGGTGGCTCGAAGCCCTTCCCCAACGGTTACAACGGTAAGTTCTACGATTGGCAGAAGGAGATTATCCAGAAGTCGGCCATCTCGCAGGACTATGGTGTATCGCTCGACGGTATGGCCAAGGATACGAAGTATATGTTCTCGGCCGGTTACTACAACCAGGACGGTCTGATCGAGTCGCAGGGCTACGAGAAGTTCTCGGTACACAGCAACCTCGAGCACGACTTCAACAAGTACTTCACGATCGGTGCCAACATGCAGTTCACGACCGCTACGCAGCGCATCCAGACTGACCCGATCACGAACGATATCTTCCGCTATGGTTGGCCGACCGACCACCTCATCAACGAGGATGGCTCGTTCAACATCGTACAGCACGGTGAGGCCTTCAACCCCCTGGCCGACATCGCCGCTACGAACGACAAGGTGAAGAGCGCTCGCTTTGTGGGTAACTTCTTCGCTCAGGTGAACTTCACCGACCACTTCAACTACCGTCTGAACATCGGTTACGACACGAAGACGGCTAACCGCTACCAGTTCCTTAGCTCGCAGACGGCTAAGGGTATCCAGGCCGGTTCGACGACCAGCAAGGGTATGCACAACTGGAATCGCCAGGAGTCGCGCCTGATGGATAACATCTTCACCTACTCGAACCAGTGGGGTGACCACCGTATGTCGTTGACGGGTGTTTACTCGTGGCAAGACTACAAGTTCAACACCTCGCGCATCGAGGGTAACTTCTCGAACGACGCGCTGGGTGCTTGGGACTTCGCAGGTGCTGACCAGGCTTCGCTGAAGGCCACGTCGGATATCTACAGCAACCGCCTGATTTCGTGGACGGCTCGCGGTACCTATGCTTTCAAAGATAAGTACCTCTTGACCGCTACGGTTCGTTTCGACGGTTCGTCGCGCTTCGGTGCCGATTCGAAGTGGGGTACCTTCCCCTCGGTAGGTTTGGCATGGCGTGCTTCGGAGGAGAACTTCCTGAAGGATAGCAACGTGATCACCAACCTCAAGATCCGTGGTAGCTACGGTGTGACGGGTAACCAGGAGATCGGTAACTACCAGTCGCTGGCTCGTCTGGCTACGAAAGATGGCGACTCGAACTACTCGGATGGTGTAAATAACGTCCAGGGCTTCTATGAGTCGGTAGGTAACTCGAAGCTCCAGTGGGAGAAGACCACGCAGGTTGACCTCGGTTTCGACCTGACGATGTGGGATCTGCTCCACGTAAACTTCGACTACTACAACCGTCAGACTTCGGACCTGCTCTACACGGTTCCCATCCCCTCGACCTCGGGTTACTCGTCGGTACTGAGCAACGTGGGTGAGGTGAGCAACCAGGGTATCGAGTTGGCTGTTAGCGCTGATGTATATCGCTCGAAGGATTGGACGATCACCGTAGGCGGTAACTTCACCTACAACACCAACGAGATCAAGAAGCTCTACGACGGTGCAGACCGCATCACGGTTTACGACGGTTCGGGTACGACGGGTCTCTCGCGTGTGCTGGAGGTTGGTCAGCCTGTAAACGGTGTGTTCGGTTTCCGCTCGCTGGGTATCATCAAGAACGAGCAGCAGCTGGCCGACTATATCGAGGCTATGCCGAAGCTGGCCGGTACGGTTGGCGTAGGTTCGGAGATGTATGCCGACGTTGATGGCGACGGTGGTCTTTCGATCAACGACGCAGAGTGCATCGGTAGCGTTGAGCCTTCGTTCTTCTACGGTTTCAACCTGGGCGTTCAGTGGAAGCAGCTCAAGCTTAACATCTATGGTCAGGGTGCTTGGGACTACGCTTCGATGGCCGGTTCGGAGGACTACTACAACAACGGTTCGAAGTGGGCTATCGCTTACCAGAACACGGGTAACTACGCACTTTGGGCTAACAACACGGTTCGCAACCAGATTGGTCTTCCGACCAAGGATGGCTACCGCGATATGTGGAGCCCCTCGAACCCCAACGGTAAGGCTCCTATGGCCGGTGCCAAGGGTATCCTCCTCTCGGATCGCACCAACGCTGATTGGGCTTACTTCATCCTGAAGAACATTCAGCTTTCGTACGACTTCTCGGATCTGATCAACACGAAGTACATCAAGGGCTTGGTATTCAACGTAAACTTCCAGAACTTCGGTACGTGGGCTAACCACATCGGTTACAACCCCGAGAACGGTGACGTTTCGAACCCCTACGCAAAGTTGATCATGTGTGGTGTTAATATTAAGTTCTAATCCGTAATACACAGAGAAATATTCTATGAAAACTTTTAAATATTTTTTCGCAACTCTTACGCTGATCGTGGCTGCTGTGAGCGGCCTGTCGCTGACGAGCTGCAGCGATCTGGACGAGACGCCTTATACGTTCATTGATCCGAACAGCTACTATTCGACCGAGGCTGAGGTGGAGACCGCTCTCGTGGCTACCTACAACCGTTTCCGTCGTATCTACTCGGGTAACAACTCGCTCTACGTAGCTCACGTTGAGCTGCTGACCGAGCAGGGCTGGCCTTGCTACACCAAGGATAACATGGACAACATCAGCAAGTGGGCTTATGCCAACAACGCCAGCACCGGTGGTGTGATGAAGGTTTGGGCTACGGCTTACGAGTGTATCAACCGTGCCAACATCGTCTTGGGTCGTGTTGAGCAGGTGTCGATGAGCGAGGAGTCGCGCAACCGCATCAAGGGTCAGGCTCTCTTCCTGCGTGGTTACACCTTCTTCCACCTGCTTCGTCTGTGGGGTGGTGTACCCCTGCCGTTGACCTATACGAACGGTATTGAGGGTCTGGAGCTTGGTCGTGCTACGCTGGATGAGACCTACGAGCAGGCTATTAAGGATATCGCCGAGGCTGAGAAGTTGCTGCCCGAGCGTGGTGCTGCCAACTACGATGTATGGCGCATTTCGAAGGGTGCTTGTAATGCTGCCCTGGGTCAGATCTACCTCTATCGTGCTTCGATGAACAACAACAACACCGAGTACCTGTCGCTTTCGCGCCAGTACAGTGAGGCTGTTATCAAGTCGAAGAAGTATGACCTGATGCCCGAGTTTACGGATAACTTCTACTGGTTCAACGCCAACGCGAAGAACAACATGGAGTCGATCTTCGAGCTTCAGTACTCGACGCAGAGCGGTCAGAGCAACAACATGCACATCCGCTTTGGTATCGGTCGTACGAACAACGACTTCTTCGGTTGCTACCAGTATTGCCGCTTTGGTGTATCGGGTTTCCTCTATCAGGAGATGGTAAACAACGGTGACAAGCGTGCCGAGGCGTTGCTCTCGTACTTCAACGGTGTTGGCGATGATTCGAAGGTGATTCGCGACCACTACTACAACGCTGAGACGCTGCGCTGGGAGCCTATGATTACCAACGATAAGGGTGGTGAGCACATGTGCGTATTCAACCTGAAGTATTTCGACCGCCTGACCGACTACTCGCTCCAGGCTCCGAATGCCAACTTCGGTATCCTGCGCTATGCTGACGTACTGCTCAACTATGCCGAGGCTTCGAACCTGCTCAAGGCCGGTGATGGTATTGCCGAGCTGAACCGCGTACGTACGCGCGCCGGTCTGCCTGCTCTGCAGTCGACCTCGCAGAGCGAGATCGACGAGGATATCCTCAACCAGCGTCGCTACGAGTTTGTCGGTGAGGCTAAGATCTACTACGATGAGCTCCGCAAGGATAAGCTGGCTGACTTCGCTGCCGCGAAGTGCGAGCGTGGTGTTGCAGAGGGTATCACCTACCTGAGCGAGCTGGTATTCAAGCCGAAGCAGAACTACCTGTTCCTGATCCCCCAGGGTGACCTCGACGGTAACAAGGCTCTGGAGCAGAACCCCGAGAACGTGTCGAAGTAATTCGATAAACGCACTATAGAAAAGGGCGATCCAAAAGTGGGTCGCCCTTTTTTGTTGGAGAGAGGATATGTCATCCCGAGCGAGCCGCAGGCGACGAGGGAACTACCTTGTTCCGTTTTTT
>JAUMXM010000009.1:0-16271 GCA_030529085.1 Rikenellaceae bacterium
ACAAAAACAGCTATTTTTAGGGCTTAAAATACAAGAATACAAGAATACAAAAATATACAACTAAAAAGCAAATGATTATATCAGCAAATTGATGGACATATTTGCATTTGATACATGTTTTATTGTAAAAATCCTTGTCCCCCGATAATATATTCTGAAAATGTTGTCCAACATCTTCTCGGTTTGCATGTAATATAGTTAATTACAACGTGTTCAAATCACTTTTTTAAGGGCATTCAGAGATGATTTAGGGAAAATTGCCATAACTTTGCATAAATTTAATGAGGTATGAAGTATCATCAGCTATCATCGTTTACCACTGTTTATCAAATATTTGGGCCGTATTTGAGCCGCAATTTCGTAAAGTAGTTATAGTCAATAACTTTAACTTTCTGCATAGGAAAATAGCCCCCAAAAACAGCTAAAATATCGATAGCGAAACATTGACACTTACAGATTTTAACTTCTCTAAGTGTTGATGACTTTATGTTTTGCTATCGTATTTTTTATGGCTGGAATGGTATTAGTTTCCCATACAGGTCAAGAATGATTTCCCTGTTCTTGTGATAAATCGACTTCTTGTTAATGAATGGGAGAATTTGTTAAAAGTTAAAATTCTCTTGCTTACGATCGCCAATTGTATCTCATAAGCTAGTATCTCTCCACAAAGTCGAGAATGAGTTTTATCATCGGCTCGTAGCTGTCGGGTAAAAAGTTCTCCCAGGTATCGTGGATGGTGTGGTAATATTTGAATGCATCACCACCTTCATTCATCAGGAAAATACAAGGAACACCTTTAAGCGCAAAAGGATAGTGGTCACTATTGCCGGCAAGTTCTGCTCGATGAAGTGATTTAAAATACTTTTTCTCGTTGTTGATTGACTCGAAGAGACCATAGCCGACCATGCCGGGATCACTCACCTCGCAATACTGAACAGGATTATTGTCCGCTATCATATCTAGATTTACAAGATACTTAATCTGTGAAAGCGGAACCAATGGGGCTTCAACATAACACTCTGAGCCATGAAGATTCGAGTCCTCACCTGAGAATGCGATGAAATACATATCATACTTGGGCTGATTTTTAGCATAGTGTGCAGCAAGGGTTACTATGGCAGCTGTACCAGAGGCGTTGTCATGGGCACCGGGATAGAAGGTCTTCTTTCCAAGTTTTCCAAGATGGTCATAATGGGCAGTGAAGAGGTAGCAGCTATCGTGACTCTTGCCGGATACTTTAGCAATCACATTGAAACACTCATAATCCTTCAGAAACTTATTTTCGATATTAAGCTTCACGCTCTTGGCATCGGTAGGAAAATCGGGAGTAACCCAAATGATAGGTTTGTCAATGACCTTCTCTCCATATGCTTTATAAAACTTAATAGGTGCCTCCCACACGAAAATAAGTCCGCCATTGGCGCAGTCGCCATTTTTCTGCATACGCTTGAAATCGGCAGGATGTTTATATGAGAACATAAAATCGCACACCACGAATGCGCCTTTATTCTCAGGTTGAGCCAAATCTGCAAAAATCTTCTCGGAGTCGTAATTCAACGTATCGATGTAGTAAAGTTTAAATTCACCTTTTACTCCAGGGGAGAATTCTCTCAGCGTAAAATCTGCACCGGGAGTAAGTCTCTTCCCATCCACCGAGAATTCCATTTTTCCCGGGAATGTATTGATATCCAAGGTAAATGGCTGACAAGTCACCTGGTCTACACCGGTTTTTGCAAACTCCTTGGCCAAATATTTTCCGGCCTTATTGGCACCATCTTCAGCGTAACCACGACCTTGATACTTTGCAGAGCTGAGTTCCTTTACTACTTTCTTATAAAGATTCAAATCCTGACCATTCGCGTGTCCCGAAAGAAGGGCACTCAAAAGAATTACCAATAATAGTTTCTTCATATTCTTAAACGATTTTCCTCTTCTTTGATAAGTTCGTATATTTCGTTTAATTCATCTTCATACAGCTGAATTCTTGTGCCTTTTTCGGGGTTATCGGTTTTTGCGGGCTTTGACGAAGGAAGCAACAAAGCCGATAATAGCCACCAGCAGGATTACGGGTTCGGCGAGCATGAAAATCGGCAGGGTTCCGCACGTGAGCGACACCAGCGTCGAGGAGAGCAGAACAAGGCAGATTCCCGATGAAAGGATAACAAGACCCGTTTCGAGTATCGGTTTTTTGCGTGCAACCACATAAGCAGTCAGCCAAACCGCAATACCCATCAGAATATACAAGAAGAGCACACAGCGCGGCATTGTACCGCCTGCATTGCCTTGAAGGTCATAGTGCGCCGGGAGGAGTTCGGGCAAGGAGCTCCATTGCACAAGAATAGCCAACGCATTGATGGCCACAATCAGAATCGGTATAAACCAGCATCGTTTAATCATGTCAGGATTTTTTTACAATTTACATCTACAAATATATAAAATTTTATCGACTTTTATTAGAACAAGCTCCAAATCTACGTTGCTATCTATGCTCAAAAGCGGAGTGAATTTTGCCCTTGATTTCTCCTTTTTCGCGGCCAAGAGAGAGCACATGAACGTATTTAGCCCACTCAAATGGCAATAATAAGCAAGAAAATTCATACCTTTGCACTATGCGTGCGAGGCGGCAGGTGAAAAACGACACAGCACACCGCGCCAAAGGCAATCCTCACAGCATCAAACAGCTCGACCCGCAAAGTCGGTAAAAAATTGAGAATAAAAACTACTATACTTTTTCGCCACATGAAACGCACATTATTCAGCTTGCTGCTTGGCATCGTAGCCTTGGGAGCAGTAGCACAAGAGCCTGAAAACAACGAAATCATAAAAAAGGGTTGGAACTTTGGTCCGCTGCCCGTCGTAGGATGGGACAGCGACCTGGGATTTCAGTATGGCGCCTGTCTGGACATCTTCAACTTTGGCGACGGCTCCAACTACCCCTCGTATGATTATAAAATGAACGTCGAGGCCTCGACCTACACCGGCGGCTCGTCGTTAATCCGCTTTTACGGTGATTTCAAGACGCTCATCCCGAACGGAAAGCTGTTTATCGATTGCACCTACTTCAATGCGAAGAAATTTGACTTCTACGGCTACAACGGCTACGCCTCGCCCTTCTTTGCCGATGGTATTGGTATTCCCGAGGATGAGACATCGGCCTTGAACTGGATGAGCCGCAATCAATTCCGCCTGGTAGCCAGCATGCAACGACGCATCACGGGCAACCTGCATTGGGCTGTAGGCTTGGGCTATTACAACATCACGACGGGTCGCGTAAAGTTGGATGAGTACAAGGACCAAACGACCCTGTACGACCACTATCGCACGGCGGGGCTGATTCGCGAAGATGAGGCACGTGGTGGTAATGTTCTCCAATTGAAGGCCGGCTTGGTATACGACACACGCGACCACGACAGCGATCCGACACGCGGTCTGAACATCGAGGCTACGATTGTGGGTGCTCCCGATATTATCGACCGCGAGGGGTATAGCAACTTAGGATTCACCTTTGTGGGCAGCCACTACGTACCTATTTACAAAGACCGCCTCACCTTCGCCTACCGCATAGGCATTCAAACGAACATTGCAGGCGAGATACCCTTCTATTTTATCAACAATCTCAACACGCTCTTCTTCCGCAAGGTCTACACCGAGGGATTGGGCGGAAACGCTTCGGTGCGCGGTATCAATCGCAATGGCGTTGTGGGCAACGGCATGGCTTGGCTGAACACCGAATTCCGTTGGCGCTTCGTGAATTTCCGCTTCATCAATCAGAATTTCCACCTCGCACTGAACCCCTTCTTCGATATGGGTAAGGTGATTCAATCCTATCGTCTCGACGAACAAAAGGCGGCTCACGCGCTCTATTCGGATAGCACGGTGAACCCCTTCTACTCGGGCGACAAAGAGAAGCTGCACGCAACGGTAGGTTGCGGCCTCAAGGTGGTGATGAATCGCAATTTTGTCATATCGGTAGAGATGGCGAAGGCGCTCGACAAACGCGATGGCGAGAAGCTGTGGAACAACATCGGATTCAACTACCTCTTCTAAAGGCTATACCGACAATCGACAAACAAAAAAAAGAGTGTTATCGCTAACACTCTTTTTTGTTGATTATCTCCTTGATTTGAGCATATAGCCCCATCAATCGATTCGCTCTTCGAAGCCTTATCTCCGAGATGGCGATGCGCATCGTATACCAGAACTCGTGGGCCACAATCGGGCTTGGTATGGCCAGCAACACAAACAGCAACATCCACTGCCAGGGGAGTAGCAGCGCGGCGATTATGGAATAGATGATCACCAACAAGGGCCACAACAGCAGGTAGCCAAGGTACCAAACCGAATTTTTGAAAGCGGGATCCTTCAACAAGGTAAAGAGGTATTTACAAACCGCAATCACGGGCAGGGTAAGCACCGAAGCGGCGATGCTGTAGGGCAGCGTAGCAACGAAAAATACCCCTTTCAGGATACGGGCAACGACACCTTGGCGATTCGAGACCGACTCTCGGCTGATCTTCAACTCCTGACGCAACGCGTGGGCCTCATCACCCAATTTGAGCAATCGTTGAGCCGTTTCGGGATCGTGCTCCTTGAGATCGGCAATCGCCTTCAAGGTATTGTTGTTAGCCTGGAAGAGCAGCTCGAGGTTGTGTTGCTTGCCGAGGCTCTTATCCTTCAGCAACTCCTTGACCTCGAGGGGGTGCATCACATAACAGATCTCACAGACGGCGTTGTAGTCCTGATCGTCGGGAATATAGAAAATCGATGAGTGGATGCGCTCGGTCAGCAGATCCTTCATCAGATTCATCTGCTCGGGGGGCGTAAGATCGGCATGCTCGGCGATAAAATTGCCGACATGAATCGGAGTTCCTATCTGCACACGCAGTGCAGAGCGGAAGCGGAAGAAATTGCCGTATCGAATACCCGTCGGGACGATATACAACGGCATATCGGGCATCATCTCCTGGGCCTGGAAGGCGATTCGGAAGATTCCCTTCGAGAGGGGCAGTGACGAGTATTTTGCCAGGTGGGTACCCTCGGGGAAGATGCAGAAGGGGATTTTATCCCGCAACACATCGACCGCCTTGCTGATCGTTTCGTGATTTTTTCGCACCTCGTTGAAGCCATCGCGCAAGCGCATAATGGGCATAATCTTCAGGAAGGTGAAAATCTTGGCCAAGCGGGGATTTTTAAAGATGTCTGCACGCGCCACAAAGACCTTTGGCTTGCGATCCATCGCCAGCACGACCAAAGCATCCATCAGTGCATTCGCATGATTTGGCGCATAAATAATGGCTCCGTCCTTGGGTATATTCTCCGTTCCTACGTAGATGATGCTTCGGTACGACAACTTCAGAATCGCATCCACGTAGTAGCGCAGCAGCCAATAGAGCCTGTCGAAATCCTGGATCTTCTTTACACGCTTCTTGCTCATAGTGCACTATCTCTTCGGAAATGATACGCGATACCGAGACCCGACACCATGTGCCATATACCCCACCATGCGGCGATGAAAATCATTCCGCCATAGTGTCCGTGCCATACTTCGGGCGGGAAGATTGCAGGATTAAACAAGAGGATAAGACCCAAGCCCGAGTTCTGAATGCCGACCTCGATCGTGAGCGACTTAACATCGTTTCGGGGCAATCCCGCAAACTTGGCACCAAAATAACCGGTTCCCAAGGCTGCTGCGTTGTGCAACAAGACGATAAAGAAGACGTAGATAATATTATCGAGGATGACCTGGAAATTCTGAGCCACCGAAGCAACAATCATACACATGAAGAGCAGCACCGATATCGATCGTGCCGGCTTGGAGATCTTCTTGGTGAGCGACGGGAAATACTTGGCAAAGATGATTCCCGCGGCAATGGGCAATCCGAGCAACAGCAGGATCTGTTCCAACATGGGCAAGAATGGAATCACCAGCATCGGGATATCGTTGTGGATGGTGATGCAGTGGTTATACAAAGAGCCCCAAAAGAAGAAATTGATAGGTGTTATGATGGGCGACATGGCCGTCGTAATCGCCGTGATCGAGACCGAAAGCTCGATATTTCCCCTAGAGAGCGAGGAGATAAAGTTCGAAATATTACCACCGGGGCACGAGGCGACCAAAATCATACCCAAGGCAATCATGGGGGTAATGAAGGGGCTCAACAGGAGGGCCGTAGCAAATGTAACTGCCGGCAGCGCAAACCACTGCAACATCATACCTACCACGACCGACTTGGGGCTTCTGATAATTTCTCTAAAGGTATCCAGTTTTATACCGAGTGCCACTCCGAACATGACAAAGGCAAGAATGATGTTTACGATCATCATACCGCTTTCGCCAAAATTTATGGTCACGGAGTTCAGTGATTCGAGTTGTTCCTTCACGTTTCGTTGGATTATTTGTCTACAAAGATAGCAAAAAATATCTTATTTTCACCTTTTTGGAGCTAAAATATGGACTTTTTCACGATCAACCGACCAATTTTTCGACCGAAAAATCGGAGTATCCCCTTGCGTAAAACAGCGGAAAAGTATGCGATTAACCGCTAAATTGCGTATCTTTACATGCGCATTTGGCACAAGGACTTAATTGGAGAGAATTCATCGTTGGTTCTCATCAACCAAATCTCTCATTTCGTCCATGCAGCTCAAAAAACAAACAACACCATTGAATTGTCATGTCGCACATACGGCATCGGCAAGCAAAAAAAGAAATAAAAGCATGAATTTCAGACCTATGCGGCGCTTCAAGCAGCAGCTCTCGATGGAGGAGTGCGAGGCGATTCTCGAGGGAGGCTACCGAGGTTTTCTCTCCGTTAACGGGGACGACGGCTATCCCTACACACTACCGGTCAACTTCCTCTATGCGAATCGTCATATCTACATTCACAGCGCCTTGACGGGGCATAAAATCGACGCGATAAGCCACTCACCGAAAGCCTGTTTCACCTTGATAAACGACCCCGTGAAGGAGGAGAACGAGTGGTGGTTCCACGTAAGCAGCGTTGTCTGCTTTGGCCAAATCCGCCAAATCGAAGAGGAGACGGAGCGGATGAGCATTCTGCGCCAATTCGGAGCGAAATACTTCCCCAAAGGGTATGACATCGATAAGGAGCTGACGCAAAACGCTCCGCGTACGGCCGTGCTCGATTTCGCAATCGACCACATCACCGGAAAGCGTGTAAAGGAGAACTAAACCCCAAAAATAAGATGAAAAAGAGTATTTTGATACTGACTATCCTCTTGGTAGTCGCAACATGCACCGCCTGCATGCAGGAGCGATCGAAAATCGAGCAGCACCTCGACTCGATCGGGCTCCAAAATGTAGCCGAGGAGATTGCGGGCATCGAGGTCCGAATGGTCTACGCCACCACCTACAACTTTATGGGGCGCGTGCTCTACACCGGGCTGGACGAAGCGTACCTCATACCCGAAGCGATGGAGAAGCTTGCAAAGGCAAACGAAATCTTGCGTAAAAAGCGCATGGATCTGCACCTTATAGTCTACGACGCGGCACGTCCTCGCTCGATTCAGGAGCAGATGTGGCGCGTAGTCGAGGGTACGGAGCTGGAGGATTTCGTAGCCAACCCCCACAAGAACGGAGGAGGCCCCCACAACTACGGCATAGCCGTCGATGTGACGCTTGTCGACTGCACGGGGCACCCGATTCCGATGGGCTCGGAGTACGATTACTTCGGGGATCGTGCCCGTGTTGATCTGGAGCCGCAACTCATCGAGCAGGGCGAGATCACCCGCCGCGAGCTGCTCAACCGCCAACTTCTGCGCGAGGTGATGACCCAAGCCGGATGGCTTGTCGAACCCTCCGAGTGGTGGCACTTCAACGCAATGCCCCTGGTCGAAGCGGCGCAAAAGTTGCAGGTTATCGAATAGAGATCAATGGGGCGCCGGCCATCAAGCCTCCCCTCGAAAAAAAGAAAAGGCCTCGGAAAATCCGAGGCTTTTTTTATTGTGCAATCAGATAACCGGCCAGGAAAACCTGCAAAATAAAGATCACAGGGATGCCGATCGAGAATTGGGGATGCTTGGTTTTGTGGCGGAAGATGCGCATAGCGGCATAGGCTCCAATCGAACCTCCGACAAGGGCCAGCAGCAAGAGGGTCTTCTCGGGGATGCGCCAGCCGTCGAGCTTCGCCTTGGCTTTGTCGATGCCATAGACAACAAAGGTGATCAGATTGGCCACCAACAGGTAGGTATAGATCGCATCGTTCATGATCGGTATGCATTATTGGATTTCTCGTAGTACAAAGATACTTTTTTTGCCCGAAAAAAGCGACTGAGGGGGTGAAAATCGAAGAAAAAAGCTAATTTTGTAGCACAAGTATCACGGCAAAACAACAAAAACGAGATAGAAGGATATGCGAGCAGCAATCTATGGCGCAGGATCGTTGGGCACGATTCTGGGGGCCTACATCACCAAGAATGGCGGCAAGATCGAGCTGATCAACCGCAACAAGCAACACATCGCGGCTCTCCAAACCAAGGGTGCCACCATCACGGGCAAGGTCAATTTCGTGCAGGCAGTCACGGCCTACACCCCCGACCAGATGACGGGCAAATACGACATCATCTTCCTGATGACCAAGCAGCAGTTCAACCGCGAGGTGGTCACCTTCCTGAAGGAGTATTTGGCCGACGAGGGGGTCATCGTCACACTGCAAAATGGTCTTCCCGAGCCCGAGATTGGCGAGATTGTGGGCGAAGGTCGCGTGCTGGGTTGCACCGTAGCGTGGGGCGCCACGATGCACGAAGGGGGTATCTGTGAGCTGACGAGTGAGCCCGACAGCCTGAGCTTCTCGCTCGGATCGCTCCAAGCCGAGGAGCACCCCCTGCTGGGCGAAGTGAAGCGACTTTTGGAGCTGATGGGACGTGTCGAGATCGACCAAAATTTCATCGGTTCGCGCTGGAGCAAGCTCCTGATCAACGCCGCCTTCTCGGGCATGAGTGCCGTGCTGGGTTGCACCTTTGGTGAGGCGGCCGGCAACCGCTCCTCGCGCCGCATCGTACAGGCCCTGATCAAGGAGTGCATCGACGTCTGCGCCACGGGTGGCATCCGCATCGAGCCGGTGCAGGGCAAGGATATCGTAAAACTTCTGGACTACCACAACCCGATCAAGAAGGCAATCTCGGCCTTTATCATTCCGATTGCCATTCGCAAACATGCCCTCCTGAAGGCGAGCATGCTCCAAGACCTCGAGAAGGGCAAGAAGAGCGAAGTGGATGCCATCAACGGCGCGGTTTCAGCCTACGGACGCAAGGTCGGCTGCCCCACCCCGATGAACGACCGCGTGGTCGAGATCATCCACTGCATCGAGGCGGGCGAGAAGAGACCCTCGTGGGAGAATCTGAAGCTCTTTGCCTAAAGAGAACAACCAACAAAAAAGTCATCCCAAAGCGGGATGACTTTTTTCTTTTGGAGGAGTGGATCTACTCGAACCACTCGGAGAGTTTCTTGGCAGCCTGCGCTTCGATTTCGGGCGTAAGGTTGTTTTTTACGGTCTTGATGGCGGCCAGGATTGCAGCCAAATCATCCGTAAAACCGACAACGGGAAGCAGGTCGGGAATCAAATCCAGGGGCAGAATAAAGTAGCCCAAAGCACCTATCAAGATGCTCTTGGCGCTCATCGGCACATCGGGCGAGAGCAGCAGATAATAGCAGCACAACACATAGTGAATGCACTTCTTACCCGCCTGGCGAGCAACACCGCGAATCTTCTCCCAGAGTTTGGGCTCGGAGTATTCGCTGGAATATTGCTCGATATTTTCCGGCTCAGGCACCTTACCACCGTCGGGCATCGTGGTGGTCTCCACCACTTCGGCCTCCTCGATTCGATCCGTTTTGTTCATCATCTATACCTTTTATCCTACGTTGATATAACGTTCGACAAGCGATTTTATTTTGTCGGGATCGCTTTTCAGCTCCTCGCGCAGCGAACTGTCACCAAAGGCGCGCAGTGAGCGAATCCACCCATCGATCAGCGCGGCACCAAAGATCTCCTTCACCTCATAGATGGCTCGCTGGCGCTCCAAGGCATCGGCCGAGGCGGCACACGAGTCGGGCAGGTGATCCAGGCGCTCGGCTACGGCCTTGTGCTGCTCCTCGAAGATATTGACACCCACATAGCGCTCCTCGGCATAGGCCACCGGATTCTCCATCTCGAAGCCATGGCGCGCTGCGGTCACAAGGCCCGCCAAGAGGAGGTAGATATCGGCCGAGCCATCGGGACAACGGAACTCGACGGTCTGTTTATCGCGCGGCTCCTCGACGGGGCTTTGATCCTGCGGATTGGCATCGTGAATCATCGCGGCGGCACCCGTCGTCCACCCCAGGGGTACGCGCACCAGCACCGAGCGGTTGCGGTCGCCCCAGCAGATGTTGGTCGGGGCCTCCTGGTGGGGCACCAAGCGCAGGTAGGAGGTGGGATTCGTATTGCCAAAGGCCGTAAGCGACGGAGCGGCATCCAAGATTCCGGCGATGACCGTCTTGGCCACATCCGTGAGTTTCCCGTCGCGCAGGTACATATTTTCGCCCTCCTTGACCACCTTCGTGTGGACATGCAGACCACTGCCCGCCTTACCCTCGGTAATCTTCGGAGCGAAGGTAAGTTGCACACCGTATTGGTAGGCAATCTCGCGTAGAATCCACTTGGCTATGAGGAGCTGATCGGCAGCCTCCTCGACATCGACGGGCAGGAACTCGATCTCGTTCTGCTCGTACATCATGCCATCGACCACGAAGTTGCCCACCTCGCTGTGGCCATACTTAATCTTGCCACCCGCCTCGGCGATCGCCTTCATCGCCTCGCGACGCATCTCGCCCCACTTGCAGAAGGGGCCCGACTCGTGGTAGCCACGCTGATTGGGGGTTACGTAGAGCTCCTCGGCCTCGCTCACCACGTAGTACTCCAACTCGCCCATGGCGTGGAACTCCATGCCGGTCAGCTCCTTGAAGGCGGCGTGGGCACGACGCAGCGCCTGATCGGGGGCCGATGCGAGGGGGTTCCCCTCCTTGTCGTAGTAGCCGCAGAGGATATCGAGCGTGGGAATCTCGCTGAAGGGGTTGCGGAAGGCGGTACGATAACGCGGCACGACATAGAGGTCGCTCGAGCCGGCTTGGATGTAGGGAAAGAGGCTCGACCCATCGACACGCTCACCATACGTGAGAATCGTGCGCAGGTAGTCCAGATCATTGATGATAAAGTTAAGCGCCTTGAGGCGGCCATCGGCTGCCGCATAGCGGAAATTGACCATACGGATACCCTCCTCCGAGATGTAACGGATGAGGTCCTCCTGGGTGAAATCGCGCGGCTCTTTCTTCAGAAAGCGCACCAGCGGATTGGGATGAAGTGCGTATTTATCCATCTTTTTGGGGTTTAAGATTCTATTTGCTGCGAGGTGATGCCACCTCAAGACAAAGTTAGCAATAGAAACGAAAAAATGCAATCCTCCGCTCGAGAAAAAAAGCAGGAATTGCATATTTTCACCCACTCTGCCTTAGCGCAAGCGATGTTTCAGGAAGTAGCGACGCGCCACCAGAAGAAAGAAGAGAACGCCAACAAAATTGACAACAAAGCCACTCCAAAAAGCGGCGTGGTAACCCAGACGTTCTGCCAACGAGCCACCAACAAGCATACCGATGCCGATGCCGATATCCCACGAAACGAGGAAGGTCGAGTTGGCCGTACCGCGGTGGTTGTTGTCGGTCAGATTGAGGAACATGGTCTGGAAGGCAGGAAAGAGGTGACCGTTGCCCAAGCCGATAATCAAGGCGGCGCCGTAGTAGCCCCAAGCGTTGTGGCAGGCGGCAAACAGAAGGTAGCCGAGCGAAGCGATCACGACGCCCGCCGAGGCATTTTCGACGATGCGCCCCTTACGCAGGGTGCGTCCTCCGGCCAGACGCGAGAGAATCAGTCCGAGCGAGAGGAGCATAAAGAAGAGTCCCGTACCACCCGTGATACCCAGCTCATCCTTGCCATAGATGGCGATGTAGGTCGCAAGCACACCGTAGGAGAAGGCGTAACAGATCATGCAGATTCCATGGCTCCACCCCTCGACCATCAGGAAGCGGTCGAGCGAGAGTTTCGGCTTATCCTTGACCACCTCGCGCTGCCTGAACGAGAGGGTTGTGAGGATCACAAGCCCCACCATCGAGGTGATGAATGCCAACCAAAAGAGGGCATCGTAGCTGTTCCAAAGACCGTAGATAAAGAGGGCAAAGGTGGGGCTGATGGCCGTGGCGATGTTGTTCGAGAGGCCGTAGTAACCGATACCCTCGGCTCTACGCTCGGGATGAAGCACATCGATGGCCACGGTGCTGTTCGAGACGGTCGTAGCCCCAAAGGGGGCACCATGCAGGGTGCGCACCACCGCAAAGAGCCACAGCGATCCCGC
The DNA here is from genome assembly GCA_030529085.1 of Rikenellaceae bacterium. Classification (GTDB taxonomy): domain Bacteria; phylum Bacteroidota; class Bacteroidia; order Bacteroidales; family Rikenellaceae; genus Alistipes. Next base: position 12,406 of record JAUMXM010000009.1, read on the forward strand.
CACCAGATAGCCACCAAAGAGAAGGCTGAAGAGCAGGTAGGAGGTCAAGAGCACCACCCTACGCGGAAAGCTATCGACCAAAAAGCCGCTGAAGGGGCGAATCAGGAGCGCCGTGAGGGTGTAGCCCGAGAGGACCAGACCGATGGTCTCCTTGTTGGCACCAAACTCCTCGCTCAGGTAGAGGGGGAGCAGGGGCGTGAGCAACATGAAGGAGAAGAATATCATAAAGTTGGCCAACCACACCTTGAGGTAGTCGGCATTCCACAACCGGGGTTGGGTAACTTTATGGTTTTGCATATCCATCGGCGAAACACTTCGTAGCAACCACAAATGTACAACATTCCGACCATCGTTGTTCTCCAAAGGCCATTTTTTTCTTTCGCAGCCAACCGCCGACAAGCCGATTTCGGCCATTCATCGCCCCAATATGACCATTCAGCCAAAAAAACAAAAGAGCAGCTCCTCACGTGTGAAATAATTTATATCTTTGTATAGATGAAGTAGTATCCGTTTACAAGCGCATTGGCACCGTGCCGAGCCTCTCAAAAAGACGGATCGACTCATCGCCCAAAACCGACAACCGAAAAACTTAAACAATACCAAAATGACGATTACATTCAGAATCAAGTACGCCACAGCCTACGGGGAGAACCTCGTATTGGCCGTCGAGGGGGCACGCGCCAAAGCCTACCCGATGCAGTACATTGGTAACAACTATTGGGAGTGCAGCATCCCCTTTGCCGCCTCGGTACGCACCGTGCGCTACCACTACGAGGTGCGCAACAACGAGGGCGCCCTCTGCCGCAAAGAGTGGGGCGCAGGCCACAAGCTGGTCTGCGAGGCCAAGACCGAGAAGGTGACCAACTACGACCGTTGGCACGACATGCCCGCCGACCGTTCGTTCCGCTCGGCGATGTTCACCGACGGCGTCTTTGCCCGCAAGAAGGTGGCCAAGGCACTCAAAGCCGAGGCCGGAATGTTGCTGGTGCGCGCCGAGATCCCCGTGGTACGCCCCACGGAGCAGGTGGTGCTGGTGGGCGACCAGTCGGCACTCGGCAACTGGGACGTGAAGAAGGGCATCGTGATGAGCGACGGCGAATTCCCGCTCTGGAGCGCCGAAGTAAAGCTCGCGCAGCTGCTCACCCCCTTCACCTATAAATTCGTTATCGTCGACAAGGCCAGCGGCACCCCCGTAGCCTGGGAGGAGGGCGAGAACAACTACTTCTCGCAGCGCATCCGCGAGGAGGAGGCGATCGTTGTTGACTCGCTGCGTCCCCGCTTCCGCATCACCCCGTGGCGCGGTGCCGGTGTAGCCATTCCGGTCTTCGCCCTGCGCTCGAACGAGAGCTTCGGTGTGGGTGAGTTCAACGACCTGAAGCTGATGGTCGATTGGGCCGCCTCGACGGGTCAGTCGATTATCCAGATCCTGCCCGTGAACGACACGACGATGACGGGTACCTGGCAGGACTCCTACCCCTACAACGCCAACTCGACCTTTGCCCTCCATCCGCAGTATCTCCACCTGCCCGACGTAGGCAAACTCAAGGATAAGAAGGCCGCCGCCCGCTTCGAGAAGCTGGGTCGCGAGCTCAACGCCCTCGACCAGATCGACTACGAGAAGGTCAACAACGCCAAGCGCGAGTACCTCCGCGCACTCTACGCCCAGGAGGGCGAGAAGTGCTTCGCCTCGAAGGAGTTCCAGGAGTTCATGAAGGGCAACGCCCACTGGTTGCGCCCCTACGCCCTCTTCTGCGCCCTGCGCGATGTAAACGGCACGCCCGACTTCTCACAGTGGGGTCAGATGGCCACCTACACCGAGCAAAAGGCACTGCAATACGAAGAGGAGCACCGGGAGGAGGTTCTCTTCAACCACTTCGTGCAGTTCCACCTCGATCGTCAGCTGCGCAAGGTACGCGACTACGCCCACTCGAAGGGTGTCGTGCTCAAGGGCGATATTCCGATCGGCATCTCGCGTACGAGTGTCGATGCCTGGGTCTACCCCGAACTCTTCAACATGGATTCCTCGGCGGGTGCTCCGCCCGATGACTTCTCGGTGATGGGTCAGAATTGGGGCTTCCCGACCTACAACTGGACCAAGATGGCCGAGGATGGCTACGCTTGGTGGAAGGCTCGCTTCGTGAAGATGGCCGAGTATTTCGATGCCTACCGCATCGACCACATCCTGGGATTCTTCCGCATCTGGGAGGTGCCCCTCGAGGCGGTCAACGCCCTGCTGGGTCGCTTCAACCCCGCCCTGCCCTACTCCGAGGAGGAGATCCGCGCCAACGGCTTCTACTTCAACCGCGAGTGGCACACGGCACCCATCGATCAGACCGACAATGTGCTCTTCATCGAGGATAAGTATAAGCCCGGCCACTACCATCCGCGTATCTCGGCCCACTCGACCCGTATTTACGAGAACCTCTCATCGGATCAGAAGGATGCTTATAACCACCTCTACAACGACTTCTTCTACCACCGTCACAACGACTTCTGGTATGCCGAGGCGATGCGCAAACTCCCGCCCCTGATCGAGGCTACGGGTATGTTGGTGTGTGGCGAGGACCTGGGTATGATTCCCCACTGCGTACCCGCCGTGATGGATGGTGAGCAGATTCTCTCGCTCGAGATTCAGCGCATGCCGAAGGATCCGAGTGTCGAGTTTGCCAATCCGCAGTACTACCCCTACCTCTCGGTCTGCACCACCTCGACCCACGACATGGACCCCGTGCGCGCCTGGTGGGAGGAGGATCGTGCCCTCTCGCAGCGCTTCTTCAACCAGATGCTTGCCACCTGGGGTGAGGCTCCCTACTACTGCGAGCCGTGGATCTGCGAATTGATCGTCGAGCAGCACCTCAAGTCGCCCGCCATGCTGACGATTCTGCCCTGGCAGGATTGGGTGGCCATGGATGGCAAGATGCGCCGCGAGAATCCCGCCGAGGAGCGCATCAACGTACCTGCCAACTCGCGCCACTATTGGCGCTACCGCATGCACATGACCCTCGAAGAGCTGCTTGCAGCCGACGAGATGAATGGCCTGATCCGCCGCAAAATCAAGGAGAGCGGACGATAGACAAGAAAAGAGGGTTGCCAATTCGGGGCAGCCCTCTTATCGTTTGGGTAATTAAAAATTAAAGATTAAAAATTAGAGAGCGTGTAAAGGAGGGAGTAATCGGGTGAAGATTCGATGAAAAACGCATCAAAGAGAACGCTTTCTCTTTTTTTTGCTATCTTTGCTGTAACAATACTCCGCACGGAGCAACCGTAAAACCAACCACTATGTCCTATCAACTGCGTATGCTGTCGCTCTTGGCAGCCCTGTTTTTCATAACCTCATTGCACGCCGAGGAGCGTCCCCTCTCTATTCGTTTAGCCGAGGAGGCCACCTCCGAAGAGCAATCGATCGCCCTCACGAAGGCGGTGCAGCTCACCACCACGCGCTACGACCTGCCCCACCTTGAGATGCGCATCGAGGAGCAGCTGCGCGCGGCCATCAGCGAAAAGGGAGCCATCGACCCCGCGCTACGCAGCACGGAGAACGACGCGCACCTGCCCGCCCTCCTGATCAGCCTCTACGACAAGACAGGCGACAAACGCTACCGCCGTGCCGTCGAGAAGCTCTACAACGAGCTGCTGGCCACCTTCGCCGCGCAACCCGACCGCTACCGCCTTGCCCCCTTCTACGCCCAATATGCCCGCCGATTCGGAAAACGCAAGACGGGCGACATACGCAAGGAGGCCTACACGGCAGCCGCTGCGAGCTTCGTCGAACATCGCGCCGCGCTCCAAACCAAGGCGGCCGCCGACTATGTTGATGCGCTGCTCGCAACCCTGGAGTATATCCCAAAAAACGAGGCGGGGCACAA
>JAUMXM010000009.1:16371-55156 GCA_030529085.1 Rikenellaceae bacterium
GGTCGCCTGCTCGCCTTCCCCGGAGCCGAGGGAGGGGGTCGCTACACGACGGGCGGTCGTGGCGGCAAGACGCTCTTGGTCACGAAACTCACCGACGACGGGTCGGAGGGGACGCTGCGCTGGGCCATATCGCAAAAATATCCGCGCACGGTGCTCTTTGCCGTAGCGGGCACGATCGAGCTCGAAAAACCCCTCAAAATCGCCTATGGCGACCTCACCCTTGCGGGTCAATCGGCACCCGGCGAGGGCATCACGCTGCGCAACCACGGTATGGAGATCACCGCCTCGAATGTCATCGTGCGCTACCTCCGTTTCCGCCCGGGCAACACCTCGGGCAAGGAGTGCGACGCCTTTGGCGGCAAGGGGGCACGCGATGTAATCATCGACCACTGCTCGATGTCGTGGTCCTCGGACGAGTGTTCGTCGTTCTACGCCATGCGCAACTTCACGATGCAGTGGTGCATCATCTCCGAAAGCCTCGCCCGCTCGATCCACGCCAAGGGGGCCCACGGCTACGGCGGTATTTGGGGCGGACGTAACGCCTCGTTCCACCACAACCTCGTGGCACACCACACGAGCCGCAATCCGCGCCTCGACCACCCCTTTGTCTATAGCGCCGAGCAGATGCTCACCCACCGCGGCACGGTCGAGGTGACCAACAACCTCATCTACAACTGGGGCGACAAGGCCTGCTATGGCGGCGAGTGGGGCTGGTGGAACTTTGTCGGCAACTACTACAAAGCCGGCCCCGCCTGCGACAGCGACGAGGGGGAGTTCATCGAGGCCTCGGTAAATAAAAAGACGGGGCACGGCACAGGCCGCTACTCCCTGACGGGTAACATCCTCACCTCGTCGAAGGCTTCGACACGCGACAACCGCCTTGGAATGAAGAACAAGGGCGACCACCCGGCCGAGGAGCTCTACAGCGAGCACCCCTTCGCAATGGCACGCGGCGCTATTGCCATCGAGAAGGCCGAGCGCGCCTACAAACGCATCCTGCAGGAGGCCGGCGCCTCCTACCGACGCGATGCGATCGACAGCCGCATTGTCGAAGAGGTGACCCACGGCACGACCCACGGAGTCGGCTCGAAGAGCGGCATCAAGGGGCTTATCGACTCGCAGGAGGATGTGGGGGGATGGCTCACGATTGCCCCCGAAAAAGCGCCGCTCGACACGGACGGCGACGGCATGCCCGACAGCTGGGAGAAGAGCCACAACCTAAACCCCAACGACGCCACAGATGGAGCCCTCATAGCGGGCCAAAGCGGTTACACCCATCTTGAAATCTACCTCAACGGACTACTCCGACAGTCCAAATAAGGCAGAGAAAAATCGGCTTATATTTGCGTTTTTGCATCATTTTTACTAATTTTGTATGAATGTTTGCCTTACCGGCAAAACACCAACCTGCAAAGAACCTAAAAATGAAACTTCTACGCAAATTGAGTGCGATGCTCTGCATCACACTTCTCGCAGCGTGCAGCAGCGGGGGCGACGATGTGAATGGGAGCGAAACAACCCCCACGAAGCTCACCACGCCATCGCCGAGCATCACCATCGATGGCGCACAAGCCACCGTGCAGTGGGCCGCCGTTCCCAACGCCAAGAAGTATGATTACGAACTGAAAAGGGAGAGCTCGACCATTGGCAACGGTTATCTGAACAGTCCCACCTACAGCTTTACGATCGCCGAGAAGGCCACCTACACCTTCCGCGTAAAGGCCATAGCCGATCAAAGCGGTATGTGGCTCGACTCCGACTTCTCGCCCGAGGTCAATGCGCAACTCAACCAGCTCTCGACGCCAACGGCCAAGCTCGACGAACAATCGCTCACCCCTACGGCGGCAACCCTGACCTGGAGTGCTGTTCCCAACGCCGTTGCCTACCACTACACACTCCACGAAAACGACACAAAGATTCGTTCGGTGGAGATCACCGAGACGCAACTCGCACTGACCAACCTCAAGGAGAAGACCCCCTATCGTTTTGCTGTCAAAGCGGTGGCCCAGGGGGCCTATGTCGATTCGGAATACTCCGCAGAGGTGAGCTTCGTGACTCGCTCAAGCGAGCCTGTCGATTTGGGACTCCCCGCCTCGGAGCAGGATGGGGTGATTCGCGCCTTCCCCTCGGCCGAGGGTGCCGGTATGTACACCACGGGTGGGCGCGGCGGGCGTGTCATCCACGTTACGAACCTCAACGACTCGGGCTCGGGTTCGCTACGCGATGCCATCGAGCAGTCGGGGCCGCGCACAATCGTCTTCGATGTGGCCGGCATCATCAACCTCCAATCCGATCTCAGAATCGGGAATGGCGATGTAACCATCGCCGGACAAACAGCCCCGGGTGACGGCATCTGTCTGCGCTACCGATCGCTCGTGATCGATGCCGACAATGTGATCATCCGCTTCCTGCGCTCGCGCCCCGGCGTGACGGGGACCGACTCCGACAACGACGGCCTGGATGCCATCTGGGGTCGCTACCACCAAAACATCATCCTCGACCACTGCTCGATGTCGTGGTCGACAGACGAGTGTTCGTCGTTCTACACCAACCGCAACTTCACGATGCAGTGGTGTCTGCTGGCCGAGTCGCTCCACAATGCCGGCCACACCAAAGGCTCGCACGGCTACGCCGGTATTTGGGGTGGCGCTCCCGCCTCGTTCCACCACAACCTTGTGGCCAACCACGACTCGCGCAACCCGCGATTCGACTCGCCCAACACCTACTCGCCCAACAACACCAAGCACGATATCACCCTTGCGGAGCGCGCTATCGACTTCCGCAACAACGTGGTCTATAACTTCTGCTCCTTTGCAGCCTATGGCGGTGAGGGTGCGCGCCTGAACTTCGTGGGCAACACCTACAAGTGGGGCCCGGGCTCGATCTACGGCAAGGGCACAAGCTACAAAAACGGCTCGGCAGTGGAGAATGGCGGCAAGCGTCGTAGCTACTTCTATCAGGTGGATGGCACCTACACGACGGGGGGTGTGACCTACGACGAAGGGGCAGCCCACATCTACCACGGCGAGAACTCCAACACCTTCGATAGCTCGGTCGATGCATCGAGCACCGTAGGGGCTACGCTGACGGCCGACAACAAGCAGGGATTCCCCCTCTCGAGCAACGTCAGCACGAAGAGTCCCAATGTCACCTGGCTCTCCGCGCCGCTGGCAATCCTTTACAAGGGCACAGCTTGTGCCGTGACGACCCACCCGGCCGATGCAGGTTTCAATGCGGTACTCGACTACGCCGGTGCTTCGCTTAAGCGCGATGCGGTGGATGTGCGCAACGCTTCGCACACGCGCGCAGGAACCTACTATAAAGATGGCTCGATGGGGAGCAAGAACGGCATCATCGACCTGCCCGACGATGTAGGCGGCTACCCCACCTACACCGCGACCGAGGAGCAGATCAAGCGCGCGGCTACCGACAGCGACAAGGATGGTATTCCCGACTACTACGAAATGGAGCTTGGATTGAATCCCTACGACAAGGCAGACGCCACGACCAAGACGCTCGATCCGCAGGGGCTCTATACGAATCTGGAGATCTACCTCCACTACCTGGTAAAAGAGGTTGTGGCGAGCCAAAACCAAAACGGCAGCTACACAAAACTCGATTAAATCGGTATTCGCAACAGATAAAACCAAAACCAAATTATACTACAAATTATTAAAACCTTAACATCTATGACAGAGAAATTTAGCTCTATTACTAAAGCCCTGCTACGAAACGTGGCGGCGGTTTTGGTACTCGTCTCTCTGGCAACGGCAGGTTACGCCCAAACACGGACCGTAACCGGTGTTGTCACAGACGCGAATGGTCCTGTCTTGGCTGCGACTGTAGTGGTAGTCGGTACGCAAATCGGTGTTTCAACCGATTTTGATGGCCGCTATTCGATCCAGGTGCCCGCAAACGCCAAGCAGCTTCAAGTGAGCTACATCGGCTACGATGACGCAGTGGTGGATCTGATCGCCTCGCGCACCGTCTATGATGTAACGCTCCAAGAGTCGGCCATCAGTATGGAAGACGTGGTGGTGATCGGCTACGGTGTCCAGAAGCGTAGCGACGTAACGGGTGCCGTTTCGTCGGTTAACACCGAGGTGCTGGAGGCGATGCCCGTATCGTCGGCAGCCGAGGCTATCACGGGTCGTATGGCCGGTGTGTCGGTAACGACCTCGGAAGGTGGTCCCGATGCCGAGATCAAGGTGCGTGTGCGTGGTGGTGGTTCGATCACGCAGGACAACTCGCCCCTGTTCATCGTCGATGGCTTCCCCGTAGGCTCGATCAACGACATCGCTCCGGGCGACATTCAGTCGATCGACGTACTGAAGGATGCCTCGGCTACGGCTATCTATGGTGCCCGTGGTGCAAACGGCGTTGTGATCGTAACGACCAAGTCGGGTAAGGAGGGTAAGACGACTGTCAACCTCAACACCTACTTCGGCTGGAAGCAGCTGGCCGAGGAGCTCGACGTGCTGAACAGCTACGAGTATGTGATGTCGCAGTATGAGCTGGCCAACTACAAATCGTCGCTGCCGAACAACGACTCCTCGTTCGAGAAATTCTACGGCTCGTATGGTGACCTGGAGCTCTACAAGAACAAGCCCACGAACAACTGGCAGGATCAGATCTTCGGTCGCACGGCCTTCACGCAGAACTACAACGCCTCGATTACCGGTGGCCAGGAGAAGATCCAGTACAACGTAGGTTTGACCCACATGGACGACGAGTCGATCATGATCGGCTCGGGCTTCATGCGTAACAACATCAACGCCAAGCTCAAAGGTCAGATTGTCAAGGGCCTGACCTTCGATGTGACGGCTCGTTATTCGCACACGTCGGTAACGGGTGCCGGTACCTCGACCGAGGGTGGCTCGTCGGTAGCTCGTCTGAAGCACGCCGTACGCTACATGCCGACGATGGGTCTGGCCGATATGGTTGCCTCGGGAGATGAGTACCTCGAGGAGATGCTCGCCTCGAACGCTTCGGCCTTCCTCAACCCCTACGACATGACCGTCGATGAGTACAAGAAGGAGGTTCGCCGCCAGCAGACCTACAACGCCGCTCTGAACTGGAAGATCTTCAAGGATCTGACCCTCCGCACCGAGTGGGGTATCGAGACCCAGGATCGCAACCGCGACCAATACTACGGCCTCTCGACCTCGACGGCCCGCAACAACAACCTCGCACCCGTAGCGCGTAAGTACGACATGTCGTCGTCGCGTTGGCGCGAGGCTACGACCCTGACCTACTCGAAAGAGTTCAACAAGAAGCACGATTTGACCGTCCTGCTCGGTCAGGAGATCACCTCCTACAACTACGAGACGACGACCCTCGAGGCTCGCTACTTCCCCAAGTCGACCTCGCGCAAGGTAGCCCTCTCGAACATGGCCCTCGGTGAGGCTCAGCCGATCGACACCTTCGTGTCGGCCGACGACAACATGGCCTCGTTCTTCGGTCGTGTCAACTACTCGTTCGACGACCGCTACATCCTCACCGCATCGCTGCGTGCCGACGGCTCTTCGAAGTTCGCTACGGGCAACCAGTGGGGTTACTTCCCCTCGGCTGCCGTTGCATGGCGCATCACGGAGGAGAAGTGGATGGAGGGTGCCCAGGATTGGCTCTCGAACCTGAAACTTCGTCTGAGCTACGGTGCCTCGGGTAACAACCGCATCTCGAACGACCTCTACCGTTACGTCTATGGCACCTCGACCCCGAGCAAGCCCTACGGCATCAACGGTGAGCAGCAGATTATCATGAAGCCCTCGTCGGCACTGCCCAACCCCGAGCTGAAGTGGGAGACGACCGTAACGCGTAACGTCGGTCTCGACTACGGTTTCTTCAACAACCGCCTCTCGGGTACGATCGACCTCTATTGGAACACGACCAAGGATCTGCTGATCAACGCTTCGATCCCCTCGTCGTCGGGTTTCTCGTCGCAGTATCAGAACATCGGTAAGACCTCTAACAAGGGTATCGAGTTTGTTGTGGACGCTGTGATTGTCGACAAGAAGAACTTCAAGCTCAACTTCAACTTCAACACCGCCTGGAATACGAACAAGGTTGACGAGCTGGGCGTTGCACAGCAGATGCTGCAAGGCTCGGGCTGGGTGAAGCAGATCAGCGACGTGGGTGACTACCTCGTCGAGGTGGGTAAGCCCATCGGTCAGATCTACGGTTACCGCAGCGACGGCTTCTACACGATCGACGACTTCGACTACGCCTACAACGCCGAGACGGGCAACGCAACCTGGACCCTGAAGGAGGGCGTGGTGGATTGCACCTCGGTCTATGGTGGTGCCGCTATCCCGGGTGCGATGAAGATTCGCGACCTGAATGGCGATGGCAAGGTGGATGCCGACAACGACCGCGAGGTAATCGGCGACACGCAGCCTGTGCTGACGGGTGGTTTCAACCTCTCGATGCAGCTCTACGGCTTCGACCTGGCCGCCTACTTCAACTACTCGATCGGCAACGATGTCTACAATGCCAACAAGCTGGAATTCACCTCGACCTACGACACGCGTAAGTACGGTAACCTGCTCGGCATTATGCGCGACCGCTTCACCTACATCGATCCCGAGACGGGTGTGAGCCTGCTGAACGACTACGAGGGGCTGAAGGCGCTCAACGCCAACGCCACGATCTGGACGCCGGTCAACATCACGAAGGGTGTCTTGACGGATTGGGCTGTCGAAGATGGCTCCTACCTCCGCCTCTCGAACGTAACGCTCGGCTACACGCTGCCCCAGAAGTGGACCAAGAAGATTGGTATGCAGCGCTTCCGCGTCTATGTAACGGGCACGAACCTCTTCTGCTGGACGAACTACTCGGGCTACGATCCTGAGGTCGACACGCGCCGCTCGACGCCGCTGACGCCGGGTGTCGACTACTCGGCCTTCCCGCGTGCTCGCCAGATTGTTGTAGGTGCCAACATCACCTTCTAATGGACGAAATGAGTATGAAAAGATTACCTTTATATATAACGACCTTGTTCGCAGCTGCCGCAATGTGCTCCTGCGAAAATTTCCTGGACACGAACTCGCCCTCGACCTTCACGCCCGAGATCGTCTATGACGATGCAAGCATGACCGAGAAGGTGCTGATGGGTGTCTATGGAAAGATGACCGAGGATGCCACCTATTCGCAGTCGCTTTGCTATACGTTCAACTGCGGATCGGATATCGAGATTCGCTCCTTTACACTCGGTCAACCCGCCAGCTCGGAGGACCGTGCAGCCGCTCACCTCTTGGCCATTCCGACCAACAGTAAGGTGACGGCTACCGTCAACGCACTCTACGAGGCTATCGAGCGTGCCAACCTGCTCATCGAGGGTATCGAGGCTCAATCCTCGCCCGAGGATCAGCAGGTATGGATGATGCGCGCCGAGGCCATCACGATGCGTGCCCAGTGCTACCGCGACCTGGTGCGCATGCTGGGTAACGTACCCTTCAAGATCGAGGCTACGAAGCCCGACCTGTCGAATGTCTACCTCCCGAAGAGCGACCGCTTCGAGATTATGGAGACCCTGATCGAGCAGCTCCTGGCCTGCGCCAACGATCTGCCCTGGAAGCAGGCTACCCCCGAGCGCATCACGCAGGGTTACTGCCGCGGTCTGGCTGCCCAGATTGCCCTGATGCGTGCCGGTTGGAACTACACGGTAGATGGCGTTTGGGAGGCTCCGCGCGCCGATGCTGCCGACTACTACACGATAGCTCGTGAGCAGACGAAGAAGATTATGGACGAGGGTGGCTACTACCTGACCACCGCTTCGACCGATGCCGATGGCAAGCAGCGCTCGGGCTTTGAGACCCTCTGGCGCGGCATGTGCGAGCGTAAATACCTCGCCAACGAAAGCCTCTACGAGATCGGCTTCGTGGTAGCTCGCTCCTCGGAGCTCGGCTACACGGTAGGTCCGCGTATCCAGACCGCAACGCCCAAGTTCGGTTACACGACGCAGGGTCAGATCTTCACGACCCCCGAGTTCTTCTACTCCTACCACCCCGAAGATACGCGCCGCGACGTTTCGGTCTACTACACCGAGTATCGCAACATCTCGAATACGAGTAGCTATGCAAACGGCGTTACGGGTGCCTATGGTCTGAGCGAGAACATCATCACCAACGCCCAGCAGTTCCGCATCGGTAAGTGGGATCCCACGTGGTTGCCCGCCGATTTTGCGGCTGCCTCCTACGCCGCCGGCGGTAAGGTTGGTACGGGTGTGAATGTGATCATGATGCGCTACTCGGACGTACTGCTGATGTTTGCCGAGGCCGAGAATGCACTCAATGGTGCCACTTCGGAGGCCAAGGATGCCCTCTGGCAGGTACGTTCGCGCGCCATTCCTACCCTCTCGCGTGCCGAGTTCGACAGCTACATCGGCAGCAAGGATTTCCAGCAGGCCATCGAGGATGAGCGTCGCTGGGAGTTCATCGGCGAGGGTCAGCGCAAGTGGGACCTCGTACGTTGGGGTAAGCTCGCAGATGCCATCATCGAGATGCGCGCCAAGAACAAGGCCCTGGTCGTAGATTGGCAGTATGACTTCGAGTTCAAGACCAAGACCCTCAGCGATGGTTCGGTGGTAAATCGCACCATTCCGCAGGAGGTTTACTACAAGTATGACTCGAACAACCTCTACATCCAGGACATCAACATCGACTACGACCGTCCGCAGCCCGAGTCGGCCGAGTACTTCTCGACGACGAACGGCAAGCTCTGGATCTACCTCGGTACGAACCAAAAGACCAAACCGGGTGAGGCTGCCGAGCAGTATGTGCAGTATCTGAGCGAGGCTGCCAGCGGTATTGTCGACACGAACGGCGAGTTGGTGGCCAATGGTCGCCCCTTCTTCCCGATTCCTTCGTCGATGATCACCGACTACAACGGCGTCTTGGAGCAGGATTACGGTTTCTAATTCAACCTAAAACGAACAAACTATGAAATATATCAAGTATATATCGATGCTGATGGTTGCCCTGGCGATGAGCTTCATGGCAACATCGTGCAACGATGAGACACGCGAGATGGAGGTCGTGGATCGACTGTTCCGTCCCGTGAATATCGTTGTCTCGGCGAGTGGCACGACCGTATCGGCCACCTGGGCCGCCATCGAGGGTGCTACGGGTTATACCGCCGAGCTCTACGTACGCGAGAAGGTCGAAGTAGAGAGCGAGGGCGAGACGACCGACTACGAGAACAAGGTGCTGGTGGCTCGCGACGAGCAAGTCATCACCAACAGCTGGTCGGTTTCGGGCCTGGACTACGACACGCAATACTACTTCCGCGTAAAGGCAAATGGCGCAACCGAAATTCGCAACTCACACTTCTCGGACTTCGAGTCGATCAAGACGCCTGCCGAGACGCAGGTACTCAAGGTCGTTATCGACGATCCGAAGGCCGGTAACGTCACCTTCAACTGGATGGCGGGCTACGATCTGAGCTACATCCGCCTGACGGGACCCGATGGTTCGGAGACCAACTACCCGATCAACGATGGCGACGGCTCGTTCGCTATAACGAAGCTCGGCGCCGGCCAGTACAAGGCCGTAGCCGGCAACTCGGAGAAGGAGTTCAACACCGTATCGTTCCTCATTCCGGTACTCTACGACGTCATTGCCGAGGAGATCACCTTCGACAGCGTCACGATCCGCTGGGCTCCCGATGGCAACATCTCGACCCTCGAGCTTGTCAACGCCGTCACGAAGGAGGAGAAGAGCTATCCGGCCAACATCAACGGTGTACTGGAGATTCCGGCTGCCGAGCTGGGCTACTTCCAGACCTGGCAGGCTACGCTCATCTACGCCGACGGTTCGCTCTCGAACACGGTAACCTTCACGACGCTCGACCAGATGCCCGAGGGTGTGATCACCGTATCGACCGCCGAGGAGCTCAAGAGCGCTATCGAGACGGCTGCCAACGGTGCTATCATCGCACTGAATCCCGGTGAGTACCACATGCAGAGCCCCGACGACTCGGGCAACCTGCAATATGTGGGTATCACCCTCTCGAAGAGCGTGACGCTGATGGCTGCCACCGGTTCGATGCCGCTCGTGATGGCCAAGCAGTTCAACATCGTGGCTGCCACCGAGCTGGAGCTGATCCGCATGGAGGGCATCGAGTTCGCCGGCTACGACGAGCACGACAGCGGTGCAACCGATACCTATCTCTTCAACCTCGATGCAGGCTCGGCTGCTTGTCTGAAGCGCCTCGAGATCGAGAATTGTAAGATTCACGGTATCTCGAACTCGCTGATCCGCGCCGACCGCAACAAGGCTTACACCGTGCTCAACATCTTGATCAACAACAACCTGATGTGGAACATGAACGGTAAGCAGGCCTACATCTCGACCTACAACGCCACCGATGGTACGCCCGCCGAGTCGATCACCTTCACCAACAACACCATTACGGGCCTCTCGTGCAAGAGCGGCAACCAGCGTCCGTTTGGATGGTTGGCAAGTTCGTCGATCGTGGTGAACATCTCGAACAACACCTTCTACGACTGCCAGAATGGTACGGCCAACTTCTTCCACGCTCGTGGTTCGGTCGATGGCGGCTGGGGTACGGTGACCATCAAGGGCAACATCATCTACAGCAAGCCCGCCGATGCGGAGAAGAAGCCCAACAAGGCTCCCGAGTTCGGTAGCGGTGCAACGCCTGTGATCGAGAACAACGTGCTTCCCTTCCCGTGGGGCTCGTACAACTCGACGACCGGTGTGCTTACGACCGACGACTGGTCGGCCTACGGCACGATCACGGCCGATCCGGGCTTCGTAGATGCTGCAAATCTGGACTTCACGCCCACCAACGAGACGGTTATTAACGCCGCTGCCGGTGACCCGCGTTGGTTGAAATAAACATTCGTTGCTCCGACGGGTGGGGCTTAACCACCCCACCCCGAAGGGCGAAATGAACCGAAAAAACAAAAAATAAAACAGAATAATAAGTATGAAACGCTTTCAATTCATTTCGCGCATTGCAACGAGTGTTGCAGCTGTCGCATTGACCCTTGGAACCGCCGTAACTTTCACCGCTTGCGAGGAGGAGATCACCTACATCGAGAACGAGGATGCGGTTGAGAAGCTGGCGGTACCTGCCACGATCTCGGGCGAGGCCTCGGGTGCCGAGCTGAGCTTTAGCTGGGATGCCGTAGAGGGTGCCTTCAACTACGCTGCCCAGATCCGCCACACCCCCTATGGTGATGTGATTGGCGAGACGATCACCGAGCTTACGTCGGTAACCTTTGCCGACCTGGAGAATGGTGATTATGTATTCCGCGTACGCGCCAACGACGAGTTCAACGAGAAGAAGAACTCGGAGTGGAGCGCCTGGATGAACATGACGGTCTATGTAGATCCGCAGTATGAGGCGCTGGCTACGCCGCAGGATGTTATCTGCGTAGAGAACGAGTCGACGGAGAATTCGCTGACCTTCAAGTGGGAGGTTGTCGAGAACGCCGTTAGCTACACCTACAAGGTGACCAACGCTGCCGGTGAGGAGGTAATGGTTGCCGAAACCGAGTCGCTGAGTGCCAAGATCGAGAACCTGGAGGCAGGCGCAAGCTACACCCTCGTGGTGAAGGCCAACCCCGCAGCCGATAGCGATAAGTATCGTTCGTCGTCCTACTCGAAGAGCGCTACGGGCACGACCGTAGGTCTGCTCGCAACGCCCGCCAACCTCGAGAACACACTCCGCATGGCCGAGGCCCTCTCGTTCAAGTGGGAGGAGGTAGCCAACGCAGGTGCCTACATGTATGAGCTCTACGAGGGTACGACCGAGGGTGAGCCGCTCTACGCTGCTTCGACGGCTGCTACGACCGAGGGTGTCGAGACGACCAACACGTCGGCTTCGTTCATGGGCCTGAAGAAGGATACTTACTACAGCTTCCGCGTGAAGGCTGTTCCCGCCGAGGGTGCTCCTTTCGTTGAGTCGCCCTACACGGATTACCTGGTGGTGAAGACCCTCATCACGGATGCTACGCCGCTCAACGCCCCGATGCCGGTTGCTACGACCGACCAGATTTCGGCTACCATCGCTTGGAATCCCGTATCGGGTGCCGTAGGTTACAAGCTCCAGTTTGGTGCTTCGCAGGCCGAGGCTGAGGCTTCGGAGCCGATTGAGATCGTAGCCGACGAGCTGGGTGCCGTTGCTACGGAGTACACCTTCAAGAACCTCACCGCCGCTACGGATTACGTTGTTCGCATCCTGGCTGTGGCCGATCCCGAGGATACGACCAAGATCGACTCGGAGTACTCGGCATGGGTATCGGTCAAGACGCTCGAGCTGCTTTCGGCGTGGACCATCTCGACGGCCGACGAGCTGCTGAAGATCTACGACGTCTGCAAGCCGGGTGCTGTTGTTACGCTCAAGTCGGGTAACTACATCACCGACAAGACCATCAAGATCGAGTTCGCCATCTCGCTCATCGGTGAGAGTGCCACGAACCGCCCCGTAGTGAACCTCAAGCAGTTCACGCTGGCTCCCGCAGCCGATGAGGGCAGCACCACCTGCTCGAAGGTGATGATTCAGAACATCGAGTTCACGGGCTACGACCTTACCGAGGACGATCAGATTAATCCGGATGCCTATAAATGTGGCTACTTCATCGACAACTCGGGTCAGTCTGTAGATATTGATGAACTGATTGTAGACAACTGTATCGTCGCCAACGGTTTCACGTCGGCCTTTATGCGTATGAACCGCGTAAACTTCGGCGTGAAGAACCTCACCGTCACGAACAACATTGTGGCAACGAGTGGTCGCGATGGTGCCGTCTTCGGTGGTAATGGCAAGAGCTATCCCGCTACGAAGTATGTCTTCAAGAACAACACCTTCGAGATTAAGGATCTCTACACCCAGACTGTTAAGAACTCGCAGATGCTGCGTTTCCCGACCTCGACGGCCGACACGTTCGACGTAGTGATCGAGAACAACACGTTCCACAACATCGCCTGCCTCACCGGTAAGAATCTGTTGGAGGGTGCTCCCTCGAGCCTCTCGTTCAAGAAGAACATCATCACGATTGTTGAATCGATCGTATGGGCAAACAAGGTGGGTATCAACCCCAGTGAGACGGTTGTTTATGAGGGCAACTTCATCTGGAACTACAGCAATCCTATCTCGCTCGACGGCTTCACGAACGTAGATCCCGGCTTCACGAACTACGTGATGCTGCAGAACTACACGCCGACGAATGCCGACGTGGTGACTGCCGGTGCCGGTGACACGCGCTGGTTGAAGTAATCGGTCGAATCGACCATGACCCTAAACAAGAGGGCCGCTCCGGTTGGAGCGGCCCTCTTGTTTAGGGTTCGGGAGGCATTAGAGCCTCTATTTGTTGCGCAGGTCGAAGAATTTGACCACCTTACGGCTCATCGGGGGCATCTGCTGCTTGGCAATCAGCTCTACGGCCTCGAAACGGATGTCGGGGGCCACGCGCACCTTCGAGCGGAAGATATCCTTGATCTGCTTGATGAAGCTCTCGGAGTGGTTCTGGGAACCGATCTTGATCTGAATCTGATCCGTGCCGAGCGAGTTGGTAAAGACCTCCACAAGGTAGTTCTCGACCTCGGGGATGTTGTCCAAAATATCGAACAAAGCAGGGGGATAGAGGGTCGTACCCTTGAATTTGATCATCTGACCCTTGCGACCAATCACACCGCTCAAACGGGGCGTATTGCGGCCACAGGGGCAGGGGTCGTTGTAGCGAATGCAGATGTCGCCCGTGCGGAAGCGTACCAGCGGCATACCCTCGACGCCCAGCGTGGTGATGGTCACCTCACCCGGCTCGCCATCGGCCACATCGCGCCCCGCATCGTCGAGCAGCTCGACAATAATCAGATCGGCCGGGATATGGCCACCCTGATGAGCCGAACACTCGGTAAAGGAGGATTGCATCTCGGTCGAGGCGTAGGTCGAATGGAGCTCGAGCTGCGGCCACCGCTCCGAAATCTTTTCGGCCAGCTTCGTCAGGCTGCCATCGGCCGTGCGGAGGGTCTCACCGATGCAGATGGCACGTTTCAGGGTGCTCTCGTTGGGATCGAAGCCGTTCTTCTCGGCATACTCGATCAGCTTCATCAGAAACGAGGGTACGACCATGCAGACCGTCGAGCCGACACGGCGAATCGTATCCCACTGCAGCTCGGGGATACCGTTGCCGACACGCACCACACCGAGGCCCAATTCGCGCGCACCGAGGAAGTAGGCCAAGCCCGCCATAAAGCGGCGATCGATGGTGGTCATGAGCTGCATCACATCCTCGTCGGTGCAACCTGCCAGGGAAAACGACGAGGCCTCGTTGTAGGCCAAGCGCTTGAGGTCGCCCTCCGTGAGGGCAAAAGTAACCGGATCGCCCAGCGTACCCGAGGTGGTGACATAGTCGATAATAGCACGCCTATCGACGCAGACGAACTCCTTGCCACGGAGCTGCAAATCCTCCTTCGAGGTGAGGGGCAGGCGCTTCAAATCCTCCAGCGTACAGATCGTCTCGGGGTCGATCTTCTCGCGTCGGAACATCGCACTGTAGAAGGCCGAACGATCGGCCACATAGGCAATCGTCTCGCGCAGGCGCGCCTCTTGAAAGCGGCGAATCTCCTCCGCCGAGCGGTAGTGTAACTCCTTATCTTGTACCATAGTCCGTAATTTTTTGTTCGATGGCCTCGCGTTCGCCCAGGCGCGGTATCTCGCACTCCAGGGCACGCTGCCAATGGGTTATTGCCGTCTCGATCGCACCGTCACGCGCCGCCACATCGCCCACCAGGTCGTAGACACCGTAGTAGTGGGGGTTGTTCTTCAGGAGCGAGTCGCAGAGGTCCCACTCGATCGGCTGCTCCGCATCGAGCGCCTCACGCAGTTGCTTGGAGAGGGCGCGGTGGGCCACCACACGCAGATAGTCTAAGGCAAGGAAGGTCGTATCGGCCTCGATCGTAAGCGACGGATCGTAGAGCATACGATCGGTGGTTTTATCATTGGCAAAAATCTGATTCAGATCGTAGCAGAGCATTGCGCCCGCCTGCCAGGGGGCAGTCGAGAGCCACATCAACCGCTTCTCGGGTTGGAATATCACGCCGTGGTGGGAGATGCACTGGTTGAGCGCCTTCTCGTTCGTAAGGCCAATGGCTCGATCACCCACCCCGCGACGATCGCGCAACACCGCAGCAGCCTCCTCGGCCGTAAGGGGTGCATAGCGCGACAGGAGCTCCTCGACGCGCGCATAGCGATAGGGGCTGTCCGAAGTGGCGATATTCTCGCGGTTGAAGGCCTCGTCGGCAAAGGTCTCCGAGAGGTAGTGGTTGGTCGAAATAAGGCGATCCTCCTCGGCGTAGCGCAGGGCAATCTTCTCGGGGCTCTTCTCGATAACGGCCGCCTTTCGATCCTCGGCCGAGGCAATCAGGAGCGACTCGGAGACGAAGGTTTGGCGACGTTGGGCAATGGCATAGGCCTCGTCGATGGTGGCGGCAAACTGCAAAATCTCACGCGCCAGGAGCGAGATGGGCATCGCCGTCGAGGTGGGCAAAGCGCCCTTGGCAGCATTGATCGTCACCGTAAGGCCGCGCTCGTTCATACCCGACAAGACACCCACCATACCGGGCCATGTCACCGACACGAAGCAATGTCCCTCGGAGGGCTCGACAGCAAGCACCAACTTGTTGCGCGCAAAATCATCGCCCACATAGAAGTCGAAATTGCGTCCCACAAGCAGCTCGCCATCCTCGCTTGAGGTGCCCCACACGGCAAACGACGAGCAGCCGACCAGCATATAATCCTGCATGGCGTGGCCGATATCGTGGGCGGCGTGGTAGTTGATTTGTCGCTCATAGGGGGAGCCGAAAGCATCGTAACGGTGGCTGCACGAGAGCGCCATCGCTGCAATCTCCTCGCGGAACTCGAGCGGAATATGTTGCGCCATGCGTCCGTTGAAGATGCGCACCAATTTGTGCAGGAAACGTACATAGCGCTCCGAGGAGACCAAATCATAGATCGCATCGACAAAGACGCGCTCTTGGAACTCGATCAAATCACGCGCCAAGAGACCCAGAACAGCACCACGCTCCTGGGCTGTACCGACAATGCGCGCCTCCCACAGGCCATACTCGTTTTTTCGGAGGGAGTTATCCCCTACCCTGCGCACCGAATCGGCCGACAGCTGCACCTCGTAGTGCGCCGTATCGACCTGCAGCGCAGGCTCCATCAAATCGGCCGTCGCCAAGAGGTAGCCACCCACCCCAATCGGCACAAGAACGACCAACAGCAGGAGTGTCAGCAGGCTCCACAACAGAATCTTCACTACCCTACGCATCGCCTATCTTTTTAGCCAGGTACTCCGTACCGAGCAGTTCACTACAAGTTACCGCCGACGAGACCGCAACACCCAGCAGGCCGTGCACATTGAGGCTCTGCCCCGTGAGCAGGAGGTTCTCGATACGCGTACGCGCCGGCAGGTGGTTTACGATCGGTTGGTGGTAATCCTTCACAATACCGTAGGCCGAGCCATCGGGCGTGAGCGTATAATCGCGGTAGGTGAGCGGCGTGGCGGTATAGCTCTTTTCAACAGCCCCGCGAATCGCAGGGAAGTGGCTCTCGACAAGGCGCAGCAGGCGTTCGGCATAGGCCGCTTTGAAGGCCTCGTAATCGGCGCCACGATGCCCCACCGTCGTATCCTTCCAGGCTGCCAAATCTGCGCCGTACATCGGCGCCAAGACCGTACCCACCGAGGCATATTCGCCCCCCGAAGCCTGCATCGAGAAGAGGGCAACGGGGAGTTTTGCACCCCGATAATGCTCCTCGGTAGCCCAGACGTCGGGGACCGTATAGAGGTAGTGGTTGCAGTTGGCATAGCGCACCGTTTGCGGCTTGAAGACCAGGTAGAGCGAGAAGACACCGTAGGAGTTCTCGAGGGTCTTCAGGCGCGAAAAGAAGGCGGGACGAATCACCTGGTTGTTGTCCAGCAGGTGGTAGGTCTGCACGGGGTGGATCGAAGAGATGAGGTGCTTGAAGCCATATCGCTCGCCCGCGCTGGTGGTCAACCATTCGGCTCGACGCCCCTCGAGGTGGATACACTTCACCTCGGCCGAGCAGTGAACTTCGCCACCCAACGCTTCGAGCTCGGCAACCAGCGCATCGGCCAGCTGCTGCGAACCACCGATAAAGCTGTAAGCACCCTCGATATTCGAGTGGTTGATCATGGCATACTCGTAGAGAGAGGTGCGATTGCGCTGCCCACCGTAGAGCACCGACGTGCCGGCCAGCACGGCGCGCAGATGGGGGTGTTTCACGGCAGCATCGATCCGTTCGGCGGCCGAAAGGGCCATATACTCCAAGCCTCCGGCCGAAAGACGACCACTGCGCAGTATCTCGGGCGAGATCAAGGCACCCACACGCTGAATATCGCGGCTGATCTGTCGAATACCCTCCCTTTCGTCGGGAAATGATGCGGCCAGGGTCTCCTCGAAACGCTCGAAACCTGCCGCATGGCAATAGTCCGATCCGTCGCAGAGGTGGATGTGGTCGAAACCGGCATCGTCGAGGCGCTGCAAGCGCAGTTTGTCCATCACTCCCAGGTAACGGAAATATTGATTGAGGATGCACCCATCGGCCAACGAGCCCACATAGTGAACGCCCGTATCGAAGGCATGGTCGCCACGTCGGAAGGTCTGCAAACAGCCGCCCGCCGTGCGCTGACGCTCCAAGATGCAGACCGAGAGCCCCTCGCGTGCCAACATCACGCCACAACTCAAGCCTCCCAGGCCACTACCGATTATCACAACATCGTACTGTTTCATAAGGCTCGTTTGGTCAAAATATAGAGGGTTTCGGAGGTCGAGCGATCACACGCCTCGGTGTGCATCTCCAGGCCGGCTTCGGCTGCCACAGCCTCCATCCAGGCACGACTGACAAATTGCAGCGGCTCCTCCGTGCGATTGAATTTCAGGATCTTCGTAGACCACCACTCGGTACGCAGAATCGTAGCGTGGCGCTCGTTCGAACGCGACACATCGCCATCGCGCACCACGATACAACCTCCGGCATTGAGGGCGGCAGCAGCGCGCAACAGCACCTCACGCTGACCCTCGGTTGAGATGTAATGGAGGCTGTCGTTGAACAGGAAAGCATCGGCAGGGGCAAACACCTTGGTGCGCATATCGGCCTGCTCGAAACGCAGGTGCTCCGAACAGAGGTAGCAGTGCGAGGCGCGGGCGATCTTCTCGGCATCGTAATCAAGACCCAAAATCCGACGTTCGGGGGCCAGGAGCGAGAGCATCATCGAGAGCTGCCCGTGGCCACAACCCACATCGGTAATCACCGCCTCGCGCGGCAGGATGCGATGCCAGAAGGCATAATAGCCATCCAGACGACACTTGATGCGGATATACCACTCCAAGACGGGTCCCTTGTAGAGGAAACACCCATGCAACGAAGAGCGGATATTGGGATTCTTGGGGGTGTTGTAGCTCGCCACCAACGCCTCATAACGCGCCTTCATCATACTGCGCACCGCCTTGGATTGGGTGCGGTAGTCGGACGAAGGGGCGATGCGTGCCATCGTATCGGTTGCGAGCCAGCCACGACGAATGTGGAAGCCCGTGCGCTTGGACGAGACCATGCCGGCACCGTAGATCACCATCGGCAGGAGCTCGATACCGAGCTTATCGGCCAGGTAGAAGGCCCCCTTGTGGAAGCGGCCAATGCGACCATCGACCGAACGTGTCCCCTCGGGGAAGATGACCACCGAGTAGCCCTCCTCGACACGCGGGCGGAGCTCCTCGACCAGCCGCTCGTAGCCATCGGCTGCGTGGTAGCAGTCGGCATAGCGGACGATGCGCCCGAAGAAGGGCGAGTGCCACACCCAGCTGTTGGTCACCATCACCAGGCGCGGCGAAGTGGAGAGCATCAGCAGAATATCGATGAAGGATTGGTGGTTGGCGATGATAACCGAGGGACGGCGGTAATCCTCAGCAACGAGGTTGCGTCGAATCGTCTTTACGATCGGCATGGTGGCCAGGAACAGCCGCGTAAAGCGATAGACGGCGGCATGGAACAAAGCCTTGCGGCGAGCCTGCTTGATCGGCAGTAGGCTGAGCACCAAGATCAGGAGTTGCAACAGGATGCAACCCACCAAAAAATAGAGAAACGCATAGATCGACACCAGCACCGAGAACAAGGTATAAGGCGGTGTGCGATGTTTGATTTGCGAATTGACAAGCAGACGGAACAAGAAGGGCTGCAACGTATAGGCCACCAAGACCACAACCGACATGCCCAACATCGAGATCAATGCAATCGACTTCAGCGCCGGATGTTTGGCCAGAATCAACACACCCATACCCACCACCGTCGTGAAGGCCGAGAAGAAGATGGCCGTCTTGTGGGTAGTGAGTACCTTTTCGCCCTTCGTATAGTCGGCCAGGAGGCCATCCATGATGAAGATCGAGAAGTCGTCGCCAATACCGAAAATAAAGGTAGCCAGGATGATGTTGACGATGTTGAAACGAATATCGAAGAGCGCCATCAAGGCCAAGATAATGACCCATGTAATACACATCGGCAGGAAGGTCATCAGCGCCAATTCGATGCGACCATACGAGATCAAGAGGGCTACAAAGACGATCAGCGAGGAGATCAAGAGCAGGAAGTTGAAATCGTCGTTGGCCGTCTCGACCATCTGTGCCGAGAAGTAGCCGCGATCGATAATCGAGCTGTTGCCCACAGCGCGAATTGCGGCATAGACAGCCTCCTTCTTGTCGGGATCCAACTCCACACGGCTCACCAACAACAGACGATCCTCCGTGTTGTTGATCCAATCCGAGAAGACCGGCACATCGGAGAGCTCCTCATTGCTGTAGCGACACACCTCGTAGGGGCGCGTGAGGAGCTCCTCGAAGCGGGGGAAAGCCCCGTCACGGAATCCTGCGGCACGCGAGGCGCGCTCGAAGGCTTCGAGGGTCGGGGTGCGGTGCTCCTGCCAGAAGGCATTCCAACGGGCAATGCGACGCTCCTGCTCCTCGAGCGGGATGATAAAGTCGTTGACGGCACAATAGCTCGATATGCCACCAACCTGCAGCAGCGAGTCGGCCACCGTTGCCAGGCGATCATAGCTCATCAGGGTCTGGTGGGCATCGGCATGCGAGGTGACCAGATATGTCTGGCGCGAGGCATCGCCCATCGCCTCCTCGAGTCGCTCTTCGGCCTCGATAAGCGATTGTGGCATGTAGTTCAACGAAGCCATGTTGCTGTCGAAGCCGGCATCGCGGTAGAAGAACAGACCGCCAATGGTCAGCGCCAACAACAACCCCACCGCCCAACGATTGCGTGCGTAGTCGTAGCTATTCAGCCGCTCGATACGGTGCATCAGGCGGCGCTGCACACCCTGCTGCATGCCCCCCAGGAAATGGGGCAGGAAAACCAGGCAGAAGAGGGTCGTACCAATCAACGAGAGGGCCGAGAAGAGTCCCAAATCGTGCAACAGAGCCGAGTGGGTAAAGAGCAAGGCCAGGAAGGCTCCGATGGTGGTCAGGCAGCCCACCGTCAACGGGTAGGTCAAATCCTCGATCACGCGGCGCGGATCGCCTTCGTGGTTGCTGTGCGAAACAACGTGGATCGAGTAGCTCAAGGCGATACCCAGAATCACGGCTCCGGCGCCAATCGCAATGGCCGACATCTCGCCCTGCACGAAGTAGATCACCGTCAAGGCAAAGAGCGCACCATAGATGGGCGGGGTGACCATCAGCGGAATGGCACGGCGACTGCGGAATGAGCAGAAGAGCACCCCGACAATCACCACGAGTGCCAACGAGAGGGTCAAGGCCGTATCGCGCTTGATCTGGCGGGCATTGTAGACCGCTACCACAGGGCCGCCAATCGCCTCGGCCTCGATGCCGAACTGCTCCTCAACGGCCTGCATCTGCTCCTCGAGACGACTCACAAGGCGATCGTTCGAGCCGGTCGAACCCATGCCGTGCATGGGCGAGAGGAAGAGCAACAAGGAGCGCATATCGGCCGTAAAGAGCTGGCCTTCGTAGATCTCATAATCGGTGCCGGTCGCGAAGCGCTCGAAACGACGCATCAAATGGCTGCCGAGGGCCAACGGGTCGCGCTGCACGACACTCCCCACGGCAATACCCGTAGCCGAGGTGAGCAGGCGGTAGGTCTGAGCGACCGATGCACGGATTCCCTCCTCGGTCAACTGACTCGCCATGCGCTCATAATCATCCTCCTCCAACCACAAGGGGAGGTAACGATAGACAAAGTCGGTTGTTGCACCGATCATCGAATCATCGGTAGCCGATGTCACGGCGGTCAACAACCCCTCGTCGATCAATGTCGCAAGCGAATCGCTCAACGTATAGCCGGCCTCGACCAACAGATCGGCATCCTCGCCCGTGAGCATCACCACGATGCGATCCTTGATCTTCAGATTTTCGAATACCTCTTGGCTATCCTTGCCACTGCCGTCGTCGAAAAACGAAGAGATATTCTCCTCGAAACGGACACGAACAGCAAACACAGCCAGCAGGATGACCGAGCCAACGAGGGTCAACCAAAAGGCGGTGCGGTGACGAGCGAACCTATCGTAGAGGGAGAGAAAGGGGTTATTCATCGGTTTTTGTTTATTCGGTTATGGGCTTACGGCGGCATACAAGCATCACAATCCACCCCGCCACGGCGACCACCAAACCGGCCACCGAGGCCAGAGCGCAGCTCCCCACCAGGTAGTGTTTCAAGCTATCGGCAACCGCTTCGAAGGTGATTTGATCGATCGAAAGGAGCATCTCCTCACCAAAGAGGCGCGCTCCGAGCCAAAGGCTTCCGAAGAGGATGATGGGGATCATCGGCGGAATGCTCACATTCGAGAAGACCACCGCGACGATCTTGTTCAGGCGCAGGAAGTGGGCCGAGAGGGCGGCAAAAATCATCTGATAGCCCCACAAGGGGATAATACCGCAAAAGACGCCCCACCCCATCGCGGCAGCCATACGCAGGTTGCTGTCCGCGGTGTGGATCAGCTGCTTGTCGAAGAAGTTGCGGATATTCTCGCGCGTGAGCGAGCGCAAGAATCGCCACGGATAGTAACACAAAAAGGCGATCAGCACCAGGAAGGTGTTGAGGATGCTGATGCGCGTAAAATCCTGCAAGGGACGGAAGTGCGAAACGCGCTCCCCCTCGGGTGGATAGTAGACCTTGATGGGGATGTTCTCGACCGGCACGCCACGCCAGGCAGCTCGCACGATGATCTCGACCTCAAATTCGTAGCGCGAGGTGATCAAGCGCAGGTTTTGCAGCTTGGCAAGCGGATAGAGGCGATAGCCCGACTGGGTGTCGGTGAGGCGGATACCCGTCTCGACGCGGTACCAGAAGTTCGAGAAGCGGTTGGCAAAGGTGTTCTTCGAGGGCATATTCTCGGCCGTGAGGTTGCGCGCACCAATCAAGAGGCTGTCGGGTTTTTCGGCAATGCGCTCCACGAAGCGCGGCAGGTCGTCGGCGTAGTGTTGGCCGTCGGAGTCGATCGTAATGGCGTAGCGGAAACCCAGCGCGTAGGCCTCCTTCAAGCCACACTTCAAAGCATGACCCTTGCCGCGATTCTCGGCGTAGTGGTAGATGCGAATCCCCTCGATCGACGCCAAGATCTGCTGTGTGGAGTCGGTCGATCCGTCGTTGACCACCAGGATATCCTCGGCGTAGTGTTTCACATCGGCAATGACCGAGGCGATGGTTCCGGCGTTGTTATAGGTCGGAATCACCACGATGATGCCCAGGCTCTTCATGTGGGCGCGGCAGGTCGGTTGTTGCTCCATGCTATTCGATTTGAGCTTGTAGTTTGAGTATGATTTGCTCCTCGCGCTTTACCGTAGCGCGCAACTTTGCCCCCTCAATCGAGGCCTCGATGCGAATCTTGAGCCCCGCTTCGGGAATAAGCGCAGCGACAAATTTACATTCGCGCACCGTGCGGAAAAAACAGTTGCGATCGAGCGCGCGAGCACAAAGTTCGCGGATAAGGGTCATCGTGCAGACCCCCGGCACGACGGGTTGCGCGGGGAAGTGCCCCGCATAGATGGCGTGGTCGGCATTGAGCACCACATCGGCCAGAAAGCCGTCATCGTGCTGCTCAAAGTGGTCTACGGTGTAAAAATCGCCCTCGAAACGCATCGCAGTCATTAGTTAAAGAGGTCGGCAGCGACCTCGCAGTTGAACTTCTTGTCGTAGAAACGGTAGGTGGTGCTGTCACCCGAAGCCTCCTCCATGCGGAGCATCGAGAGCGACATCGAAGCCTTGTCGAAGAGCATCACAATGGCATGCATACGGGCACTCATACGGCCGCGCGTAGGTTTCAGCTCGACGCGGTAGGTTGCACCCTCGTCGCTAATGGTCGGGGCAAAGCCCGCCGCCAGTGCACTCACATCGCCCGTCATGCAGGCCGAGAGGATGCGTTTAAGCTCCTTGAGCATCGGGTTGGCCTGGATGCGTACCGCCTGCTCGACACCTGCCGAGGAGATGCGGAACTGCGAGTCGGTCATCAGGATATAGTCGCCATCGTCGAAGACTAAGCGGATGCACTCGGGACGCAGGTAGTTGAAGGTGCCCTCCTTCTTGACCTCCGAGGCCAGGATCTGCATCGAGCGGCTCTGCTCGAAGCGGCACGAAATCGACTCGATGGTGTGGCTCTTGGCCGCCAATGCCTCGGCAAAGGCCTTTTCGGTTGCCGATTGCGCCACAGCCGTAAGGGTTGCCAAGAGGGTCGCAACAAGGATTATCAGTTTAGTTTTCATAGGCTTCAATTTCAAACAGGGAATCGACCGTCACGGCCGTATAGTTTTCGTTTTCGAGTTTTTGCAACAACATTTCGAGCAAGCAATCGGCCTCAGGCAGGCGGTCGTGGAGCAGAATCACCGCTCCGGGGTGCAGGCGGCGGGTAATGCGCGCCAAGACCTCCTCGCGGGGTGTTGCAACCACTGTATCGAACGAGCGCACCGACCACCCGATCGTCGTCAGCCCCATGCGTCGCACAGCGCGACCGATCATCGGATTCGTCACGCCATAAGGGGGGCGGAAGAGTTTCATCCGTCGTCCCGTCAGTGCTTCGACCTGCTCGCGCGCGTACGCGAGATCGGCTGCAATCGCGGCGGTCGAACGAAGCGGATCGAGGCCTCGGTGGTGAAGGGTATGGTTACCGAGCGTGTGCCCCTCGGCCACGATGCGGCGCACCAAATCGGGGTGCTCGACGGCCTTGGCGCCCACCACAAAGAAGGTAGCCTTCGCCCCATAACGGCCGAGTAGCTCCAAGAGGCGCGGGGTCATCACGGGATCGGGGCCATCGTCGAAGGTGATCGCCACGCGGCGTTCGTCGCCCGTTTTTCGACACAACGCCTTGAGGTAGAGCCCGCTATCGATCGAAGCAGAGCCCCACACCAGCCACCCGACAAGGGCAACAAGAACTATCGCAATCAGCCAACCCATCGCACTACGATTACCGTCGGAGTTCCCCCCAGCAGGGCGTTATAAATTATCACTTCGCGTCGCTCGGCCGAAAGACGACGCGCAGCCTCGGCCACCAGGCGTGCCGTACGGGTCGGATAGAGCTCCCTCGTGCCATCGACGGCATAGATCAGCTCGGCTGTCGGCTCCTCGCCGTAGCGTGCCAGGCACTCTGCTTCGGTGAGCGGCTCACTCGGAAAATCGAGGCGCGCAATGCGTGCCACCGAGTCGGTCGTGCGTTCCGCAGTCAGGGTCATAAAGGTGGCACCCTCGCCCAATTCGCCCTTTCGGCCAAGTCCCATACGCGTCAGGATGCGGTCGGCCGAGGGGATTCGCTCATCGAACGCTCCCAGCAGGATGCGTTGCGACTCACCATCGGATAGGCGCATCAGGCCGTCAAGGAGGGCATCCTCGAAGCTGTGCGAACGATTGACGTAGGTTAGATTGTAGCAACGGTTGTGGCGCAAGAGGGCTATCTGGCCACCCACCGTGTTGAAGGTCGATTGGATGAAGGGGGTCGGGGTCAGCAGCTGCTCATCCGTGTCGATCAGGTTGCGCAGGAACTTCTCACTATCGGCCAGGCAGCCGTAGCCCGTAGCCGTGAGAATGGCATCGAGCGCATCGATTCCCTCGACACCCCCAACCGACTCGACAGCCGTCGAGACGGCCATCTTCACCACACGGCTCATACGACGGCGCAAAGCAGCATCGGGAATGAGCTCCTTCGGGTCGCGCTTGAGGTTATCGTGGCAGGCGATATGTTCTACATAGCACTCCATAGCGTCACTGTTGGGTTAAGACCAGGGAGGAGCAGTTACCTCCAAAGCCGAATGAGTTGGAAATCACGGTGCGCACATCCACTCGTTGCAGGGTCGTAACGGGGGCTACGCCAAATCCCTCGATCGGGGTCGCAAAGCCAAGATTGGGATAGATCACCCCACGCGCAATGGACAACGCGGCATAGACCGCCTCGATACCGCCGGCGGCAGCCAGGGTGTGGCCCGTGAAACCTTTGGTCGAGCTGAAGGGGGGCAGCTGCTCACCGAAGAGGCGCTTGAGAGCAGCCCCCTCCGAGCGGTCGTTGTTGCCCGTACCCGTGCCGTGAACATTGATGTAATCGACATCGGTCGGCGTAAGTTCCGCCCTGCGGAGCGCCTCGCTCATCGCCAGGAAGGCACCCTCACCCTCCTCCGAGGAGGCGGTTTGGTGGTGGGCATCGTTGCTGTTGGCAGCACCCGCCACATAGCAGTAGGGGTCGCGTTGCAACGCCTCGGCACGCTGCAAGAGCAGGTAGCCGGCACCCTCGCCCAGGTTCAGACCTGCGCGGCTCTCATCGAAGGGGCGGCAGGGCTTTTCGTCGAGGATCATCAGCGACTTGAAGCCGTTGAGCGTAAAGGCCGACAAGGCATCCGTACCACCCACCACAACGGCATCGACCACACCGTGGCGCAGCAGCTTCGCGCCGTGCATAATGGCATTGGCGGCCGACGAGCAGGCGGTGCTGATGGTCGTGCGGTAGCCACCCAGACCGCAATGGTAGGCAATCGCCTCAGTCGAGGCGGCACAGTCGTGCATCCTTACATCGCGCAGACGGCCACTTCGCTCATCCTCCTTGAAGAGGCGGAAGAAGTGCTCCGTGAGATCCATACCCCCCACCGAGGTGGCCGAGACGAGTCCCACGCGGCGCAGATCGGTCAGACCAGCATCGCGCAACGCCTCACGCACGGCCAAAATACCCAGCAGGGCGGTACGCGAAAGGTGGCCCTTCGGCTCCAACGAGCAGCGACGGTGCAGCTCCTCGTTCGAGAGCGAAAGCTCGCCGACGGGGATACGGTGCGAGCTCTGCAACAAGCTCGGGGTGAGCGAAATGCCACTCCGCCCCGCAACCAAGGCTGCGAAGTTCTCCTCCAGACCGACACCGAGGGCCGAGACGACACCTAAACCTGTGACCGCAATGCGCATCGTCGCTTCGTGTTATTGGCGGTTGGCCATCACATACTCGGCCAAGGTCTTGACCGAATAGAAGACGGGCTTCGCCTCGGCCGTGTTGGCCAGGCGCACACCGTAGTTCTTCTCCAGAATCAGGATAATCTCCAGCGCATCGATCGAATCGAGCCCCAGACCGTCACCAAACAGGGGTGCCTCGGCGTCGATATCTTCGGGGGTAATATCCTCCAGGTTGAGCTCCTCGATCAGGTGCTCCTTGAGTTCAAGAATCAGTTTTTCCATTGTTCTATTGCTGTTTAATTAGTTTATTTCCAATAATTTCAGGGTTATATCCCACCTCTCGTCGAGCTTCTCCAGGCGACCCGTGATTACCGCCTTGGCATCGCCCCGCTCCAGGAGCAGGCGGGCGTAACGCTCCGCGAAGGCACTCCCCTCCTCGATAAAGAACGTATTATCGCCCTGAATCTTGTGGCGGATGCAGATCTCGCCCGTCGCCACGTTGGGCAACGTATAGACAAAGACCGCCGGCGAGGTTCCCTCCTCGGGACGACTATCGACGATCAGCTGGTGGGCACGGTCGGCCTCGAGCGAAGCGGCGCTGTTGGCCAACACGACAGCCACCTCGGTCGGGTGGTATTTCGTCGTGATGTCGCGCCCCTGCAGGAGGTACTCCGAGGCCACATAGGCCGCCTTGGCAAGGTCGCTCATCTTGTAAAATTTCAAATTCTTGTCGCCCAACGCGCGGAATTCGCGGCGAATCAGCTCAGCAAACGGAATCGCCTCGTGGGGCAAGGTGTAGGCAGCCGTCGCCGTAACAGCAGCCTCGCATCGGGAGGGCTCGGCAGGTGCTTTTACCAGCTCCTCGGCAGCCACCACCACGGCGGCATTGCAACCCCCAAAGCCCGAAGCACTCTTCAGGCAACGCTTCTGCGTCAGGGGGCGTTTTTCGGCGGCAATATTGACCGCACAGGGGACTCCGAGGGTCGTGAAACCCTGCGTGGCGAAGATCTCCTCGCGCTCCAGCTGCCCGAGGCAGAGGATCGTCTCGACAAGCCCTGCAGCCCCCAACGTGTGGCCGATATACCCCTTGAGGCTGTTCATCGGCACACCCTCAAGAGCGGCCAGGGTCAAGGCCTTCGACTCCATTTCGTCGTTGTAGAGCGTCGCCGTGCCGTGCGTATTGACCATGCCCACCTCGTCGGCCACCACATTCGCTTCGCGCATGGCACGCTCCATGGCGTAGGCCAGGCCGTCACCCGTACGCGAGGGGCCCGAGATGTGGTTGGCATCGTTTGTCACAGCACCCCCCTCGAGACAGTAGCGCGGAGCGGCGACCGCCTCACGCTCGGTGGTGAGCACCACGGCAGCGAAGGCTTCGCCCAGGGTCAGACCGTCGCGCTCGGCATCGTAGGGGCGGCAGGGGGCGGCACTGATCGACTTGAAGGAGGTGAAGCCCGTCGTCACGAACTCCGTGAGCAGGTCACCACCCGCCACCACCGCCGTGCGGCAGTCGCCTGCCAGCAGCAGACGGCGTGCCACGACCAAGGCCGAGAGGCCCGAGATGCAGGCATTCGAGATCAGAATCGGTCGACGGGCAGCTCCCAAATAGTGCTGTACGCGCTCCGCCGTCCGATCCAAGAAGAGGCGTTCATCGAGCTCCTCGGTATGCGCGGCCAAGAGGGCGATGTTTCCCTTCGTGGTCGAGAGGATGAGCTGCGTATCTTTAGCTCCCAAATCGACACCTCCTACGCGGCATACACGCTCGATTTGGCGCACCAGGCGCGACTCGAAGAGGGTCAGTTCCGTCGCGGGTTGCGCCTCGGGGTGTGTAGGGTCGATCTGCCCTGCAAACATACCCCATGAGGCATGGTAGCAAAGGCCCGAACGACCGGCAGCCATCCCCTCGAGGGTGGCATCCAGATCGCCCAAGGCGGTGAGCGCCGAGGCGGCACCGAAGTAGATATGGGTTACTCGCTGAGCCACTTTTGTTTCCAATTCTCGTAAAATGCGGGGCTGTTCAGGCTCAAATCACCTGCCCCATCGACAAAGACCTGCGTCGTGGAGCCGTAGGCTGCCACCTCACCGTCCGAGGAGCGGCGCACGATATACTCGAAGCAGAGCTTGGCCGCCTCGGTCTTCAGGTAGCGCACCTCGACCGTGGCCTGCTCGTTGAGCGAGAGGGGGCGCAGGTAGTGAAGCTCCATATCGACAATCGGGGCGGTATAGCCCGCCTCGTAGATGTCGAGGTAGCCGATGCCCGGATAGCTGCGGCCAAAGGCCTCGCGTCCATCCTCGAAGTAGCGCACATACTCCCCGTGCCACACCACCTTCATCGAGTCCACCTCGCTGAAGCGCACCTGAATGGTTGTGGTGGCCACCAGAGCTGCCTCCTGAAAAATATGTCGTCCGATACGTTTCATGCTATTTCTCCTCCAAAAAAATCTTCATACGGCACGAGGCCACCAACTCCTCCGCCACGCGGCACTCGGCCTCGATCAGGCTCACCTGGAAGACCTCCTGCACGATGCGGATCGTCGTCACAAGCTCCTCGCCCACGCGCGGATGGCGCACCAGCTCAAAGCGGTTGACCGAGCCGATATAGCCGATCGGGGGAAGCTCGCCGCGCTCGCAGTAGAGGAATCCGATGCGGGCAGCTGCCGATTGGGCAACGTGCTCGATCAGGCCACACTCGCTCAAGCGACCCTCCTCGACAAAGAGGTTCTCATCGCGGACCATAAGGGTCGTGGTCGAAACACCCTCCTCGAGCGCCACCAGGCGGTCGATCTGCACGATGGGCTTGCGCTGCGGTATAAGTTCCTCGATGCTGTACATCCTATGCTTTGCGTTTGCAGATTAAAATCGTGTGTCCCATACCCAGGCCGTCGATCTGCTCCTCGACCTCGAGTCCTGCAGCCTCCAGGCAGCGTTTCATATCCTCCGAGTGGTACATCTTGCTGTTGCCGTTGGCCATCGCCGTGAAGTAGACACTCGTCAGGGTCAGGCAGTAGGCGGCCGTCTCGAAACGCTGGCAATCCCAGAAGGTCTCCATCACATAGAGGCGCGAATCTTCGTCCATCGAGGCGGCAGCACGGCGGCAGATGCTCGTTATCTCCTCCTCGGAGAAGCAGTCGAGGAATTGGCTCATCCAAATCACATCGAAGGCAGGGGTCGGGAAGGCGGTATGCTCGTCGAGCAGGTTGCCTCCATAGCCGTGGATGCGGTCGGCACCCTCCTTGCCGGCGGTGGCCCTGCGCATCAGCTCGAGCTGCTGGGGCAGATCCATGATGGTCACCTCGACCTCCTTATCGTGGGCTACGCACTGCATCGCCCAGCGACCCGTATTGCCACCCACATCCAAGAGGCGGCGCACCTTGCGCGCACCCCCGAAGACCACCTTCAGGGCCGCATCGAACGACTCGTCGGAGTAGAAGTGGTCGAAGCCGAACCAGCTCTTCTGCACCTCCTCGGGGAGGCTCGAGAGCCCCTCGTAGATCGTAGGCCAATCGCCAAAGACCTTCAAGCCTGCCGGGCGGCTCTCCTTCAGAGCCTCCTCGAGCGAGAACAAACCGAGGTAGTTTACATCGTGGTTGAAGTCGAGGTTGGCACGCGCCATGCGGTCGTTCAGGAGGAACCAGCCCGCCTTCGAGAGGGTGTAACGATCCTCCTTGATGAGCACCGTACCGATCGAGAGCGAGGCCTCCAACAAGACCTGCGCCGCATAGTTCGAGAGCGAGCAAGCCGCGGCAATCTCCTGCTGCGTAGCACCTGCGCGCTTTTCGGCCAGGTAGCTCAGCACACCGAACTTCAGCATCAGGCGCGAAACCTGAAAGACCACCGGCGCAAAGGCAATCTCCTGGGCGCGACGTTGCGCCTCGAGAGCCGTCTGCTGCTCGTGGCCGTATATCTTTTCGAGTTGGGGGGTCAGTTTCATAGGTTCGTGTTGTTTTGAAAAGGCGAAGGTTAGTTGTTCCAGAAGGGGTAGAAGTTGAACCATTGGCGCGGGTAACGCTCCATCAACTTCTCGAGCGAGGCGACATAGCAGTCGAGCAGCTGGTCGGCCTTGCGGCACTGCTCGAGCGGAACCTCGGTGAAGAGGAAGCGGTAGCAACCTCCCCGCTCGCGCATCGCGTAGTAGAAGACCACCGGCACACGGCACTTCGAGGCGATGCGGAAGGGTCCCGTCGGGAAGAGAGCCTCGCCACCGAGGAAGGTGCGGGGCGCAGCCGTCGCCCGATCGATGTAGCGGTCGCCGTTGAAGCAGACATACTCGCCGCGATCGAGGGCATATTTGATCTCGACCATCGCCTCGAGCGTACCTCGGTTGATGGGGATGATCTTATACTCCCCTGCCCGACCACTTTGGCGCAACACCTCCTTGATCTGCTCGTGCTCGGCATCGAGCATCACGATGTTGAGCTTGCGGCCATACTGTCCGAAGAAGCCAGCACCCGCCTCCCAGCACCCTGCGTGGGCACCAATGAGCACCACGCCGCGGCTGTTGTCCATAATCTCGCGAAAGCGATCGAAGTTGTCGAAGGCGAATCGGTAGCGCTTGTGCAGACCGCCGCGCAGGGCGATGCGGTCGATGAGCGTCTGTCCGAAAACGTAGTAGTGGGCGTAGAGTTCGACCACCGATTTCGGGCGGCTCAACCCTCTGCGGCGACGGTTGTAGTCCCAAATGGCAGCCGTGGCCTTCGGGGCAAAGAGGATGAAGTAGGGGACAATCAGCGCCAAGAAAACGTAGGCGAAGCGCACCCCCAAGAGGCGGATCGTATAGACGAAGAAGAGGTAGCCGAAGCGACCTCCGCGTGACTTACCCGTCCACTTTTTCTCCTCCGTAGCAGCCATCCGCAGTCCGCTTTTAGGCGTTCATCTTCTTCTCGAGCAGGGCGTAGAAGTCGGCAAAGGTCTTCACGCCGACAAAGTCGGGACCCTGCAACGTCACACCGAAGTGCTGCTCGACGAGTACTACAACATCGACCAAATCGAGGCTGTCCAGACCGAGGGTATCCTTGAGCAATGCCTCGGGGGTGATGGCCGACTCTTCGACCTCAAACTCTTCGGCCAGGACAACCCGGGCCTTCTCCATAATTTCTTGTGCGTTCATCTCTGTTTGTTTGGATTATGTTTTTTGTATTATTGCTTACTCCTTGAATTTGCGAATCACGAGCGAGGAATTGGTGCCACCGAAGCCAAACGAGTTGCTCAGGAAGGTATCGAAAGCCATATCGACGCGCTCGGCAGGGATGTTGAGCAGCGCCGAGGCCTCGTCGGGCTCCTCGAAGTTGAGGTTCGCAGCGATGAAGTTGCCCTGCATCATCAGCAGTGCGTAGATCACCTCGCTGGCACCCGCCATCCACATCTCGTGGCCGGTGAAGGATTTGGTCGAGGCGACATAGGGTTTGTGGGCACCGAAGACCTCGGCAATGGCACGTGCCTCGTTCTGATCACCCAGGGGGGTCGAGGTGGCGTGGGCATTGACATAGGCAATCTCCTCAAGAGCGATGCCTGCATCCTTCAGGGCGCGCTCCAGCGAGCGTTTCGGCCCCTCGACATTGGGCACCGAGATATGGTCGCCGTTCGACGAGAAGCCGTAGCCGATCACCTCGGCCAGGATCGTGGCGCCGCGCTCAACGGCCGAGTCGTAACTCTCGAGCACCAGCGTAGCACCACCACCACTCGGCACCAGGCCGTCGCGGTTCTTATCGAAGGGGCGCGAAGCCTTCGCAGGCTCCTCCTCGCGCATCGAGAAGGCGCTCAAGGCGTCGAAGTTACCTACCGAGTAGCGGTTGACCTCCTCGGCACCGCCGCAAATGACACACTCCTGCAGCCCCTGCTTGATGAGCAGGTAGGCCATACCGATGGCGTGCGAGCCGCTGGCACAGGCGCCCGAGACGGTGAAATTCACACCGCGCAGGTTGAAGATCGTCGAGAGGTTCATCGTGATGGTCGAGTTCATCGACTGGAAGATGTTGCCCGAACCCACGAGGGCCGTATTCCGCTTCTCGCGGATGATGTCGATACCGGTGATGACCGGCTCGGCGCTGCTGTCGTTGCCGTAGAGGATACCCACCTCTCGCTTGGCGAGGAACGCCTCGTCGATGCCCGCCTGGGCCAACGCCTCGAGGGTCGCCATATAGGCATACTGACCCTGCTCGGGGAGACACAGACGCTGACGGCGGTCCAACATACCCTTCAGGTTGGGCTGGGGCACGATGCCCGTCAAGGCCGAACGGTAGCCCATCTCCTTGCGCGCGGGATCGACACCGATGCCCGAACGCCCCTCGTAGAGCGAGCGCTGCACCTCCTCCTTCGAGGTACCGATCGAGGACCAGATGCCCATGCCCGTAATTACAACTCTGTTATTCATAGCTCTTGTTCGTGTTTTATCAGGTGTAGATACCGCCGTTGATCGAGATAACCTCGCCCGTGATGTAGGCGGCAGCGTCGGATGCGAGGAAAGCCACCAGGGCAGCCACCTCCTCCGCCTCGCCGAAGCGACCGACGGGAATCTGCTTCTTGAGCGTCGCCTCGTCCAGATCGCCCGTCATATCGGTGCGGATGAAGCCCGGAGCCACGGCATTGACCGTCACGCGCTTCTTGGCCACCTCCAACGCCAGGGCCTTCGTAGCGGCAATCACGCCACCCTTGGCTGCCGAGTAGTTCGTCTGGCCGGGCATTCCCTTGATGCCCGAGAGCGATACGATGTTGATCACACGCCCCCACTTGGCCACCAGCATCTCCTTCAAGAGGGGCTGCGTGACATTGTAGAAGCCGTCGAGCGAGGTGCGCAGCACGCTGTGCCAATCCTCCTCGGGAAGCCACATCATCAGGTTATCGCGGCGAATACCCGCATTGTTGACCAAGACGGCCACATAGGCCTCGGGGTGGGCCTCCTGCCAGGCCGTAAGGGCGCGCTTCGCGGCTGCGCCGTCGGCCACATCGAAGGGAATCAGCTCGCCATCGCTGCCCGCCGTGCGCACCTGCGCGAGGGTCTCCTCGGCAGCCGCGACGTTCGAGGCGAAGTTAATCAGGATTTGGTAGCCCGCCTCGGCGAGCTTCACGGCTACAGCGCGACCAATGCCGCGACTTGCACCCGTTACCAACGCATATTTCGTAGTTGCAGCCATCGTTACAACGGTTTTTCGGTTTTGAGCAGTGTGATGAGGCGCTCAATCTCCTCGTATTTGGGGCTATCCTCGACAAAGCGGGGCACCAACGCGCGCACGCGGTCGTAGAGGTTGCGCGTGGCGGGGGCCAAGCGATCGGCCATCTCGAGGCAGTCGACCGCCTGCACCAGGGCCATCATATGGATCGCCATCACCTGGAAGGAGTTCTCCACGACGCGGGCGCAGAGGATCGCCGAATTGGTACCCATCGAGACGATATCCTGGTTGTCGTTGTTGTTCGGAATCGAGTGGACATACATCGGGTTCGAGAGGACCTGACACTCGGCCGTGGTCGAGGTGGCCGTAAACTGCGAGGCCTGCAGGCCGTAGTTCAGCCCCAGCACACCCAGATTCACGAACGGAGGCAGGATGCCGTTGATGCGGTCGTGGAAGAGGTAGTTGATTTGGCGCTCGGCGAGCATCGTGAGCTTCGTGAGAGCGATCTTGAGCTTATCCATCTCGAAGGAGACATAGTCGCCGTGGAAGTTGCCGCCGTGGTAGACATTCTGCGTGGCGGGATCGACAATCGGGTTATCATCGACCGAATTGACCTCGTTGATCAGTACACGCTCCGCGTTGTGAATCGCATCCCACACGGGGCCCAGGATCTGCGGAATGCAGCGCAGCGAGTAGTAGGGCTGCACCTTATGCTCGAAGACCTCCTCGGCGTGGGCGCGGTAGAGCTCCGCCTCGCGGCTCTTGAGCGAGCGACTCCCCGCAGCAATGCGGCGCATCTCGGCGGCCACCTGCTGCTGACCTGCGTGATGTTTTAGGCCGTTGAGCACCTCCGACATCAAATCGTCGTACGACGAGGCGATCTCGTTCATCATGACCGAGGCCGTAAGGCTCCAGGCCATCAGCTGCTCGGCGTAGAGCAGATTCGAGAGGCCCAGACCCGTCATCACAGCCGTACCGTTCGTCACAGCCAACCCCTCGCGCAGGTACATCCCCAGCGGCTCGATACCCTCCTCGCGGAAGAGCTCCGAGGCCTTGCGCTTCGCACCGCGGTAGAAGAGCTCACCCTCACCAATCAGGGCCAGGGCGATGTGCGAGAGCTGCACCAGGTCGCCACTTGCCCCCACGCTGCCGTGCTCGGGCACAACGGGGATCATATCGCGGTTGAGCAGCTCGACGATGAGTTCGACCACACGGCGATGGACACCCGAGCCACCCTGCACGAAGGTCATTAGGCGCGAGAGCATCGCAGCACGCACCGCACGCACGGGAAGGGGGTTGCCTGCACCCGTCGAGTGGCTGCGAATGATGTTGTATTGGAGTTGGGTCAGGTGCTCGTCGTCGATACGCCACTGGGCCATGGGGCCGAAGCCGGTATTGATGCCGTAGATGACCTTATCGCGGGCAAAGTCGCTCAAGAAGCGGAAACAATCGTCGACACGGGCAAGTGCCTCGTCGGAGAGGGCGATCTGCTCACGACCGACGACGATCTGTTCTACCTCGTCGAGCGTCAAATTTTGGGTTATCGTAATCATCGTTTCGGGTGATTTTGGGCTTTCTTGTTTTGGGCACAAAATTTCCGACAAATTTACAACATTCTACCCTTTTCGACAAACATTTCGGCCCTTTTATACCATGAAAAACACGCGCGAGCGCGTAAAAGAGGGTGCAGTGGGGGCTATCTGCCTTTAATTCCCTTTAGTCCCCCTTTTGTCATTCCGAACGCGGAGCGGAGGAATCTACCCTATTCCCTGCTCTTTGCCAAAAAACGGAACAAGGTAGTTCCCTCGTCGCCTGCGGCTCGCTCGGGATGACATAAACGTGTCATTCCGAACGCGAAGCGGAGGAATCTACTTTATTCCCTGCTCTTTGCCAAAAAGGGGAACAAGGTAGTTCCCTCGTCGCCTGCGGCTCACTCGGGATGACATAAACGTGTCATTCCGAACGCGTAGCGGAGGAATGACACTTTTACATCACGGCGAGAAGGTGCGAAATATGCCGCATACAAATCCAAAAAACAAAAAGAGCGACCCCTCAAGGATCGCTCTCTCATTTTTGTCCACGCTCGGATTACTCCTCGGTAGCGGGCTCGGCCTCGGCGGGAATCTCGGCCTGGGGGATCACCGTCGTGTTCTCCAGGAGACGCTCCTCGAGAGCAGCAGCATCCTTCGATACCGAGCTGTTCGATGCGGCAATCTTCTCGCTATCCATAGCAGCCGTAGCCACGAGGCTCAGTGCGAGGATAGCCACAGCCATCGTCCAGGTAAACTTCTCGAGGAAGTTGGTCGTCTCACGCACGCCCATCACCTGGTTCGATGCGCCGAAATTAGCGGCCATACCGCTCTTGGGGCTCTGAACCAATACAGCCAGGATAATCAAAACGCTGGCAATCAGAATCAGAACAATGCAAATCGTGTATAACATATCGTTAAGTTTTTAATTATTGTTTTTCCAATGTTGCAATTAACTCGGCAAAGTAAATACTTTTTTCGGGATTTAGCAAACTTAATTTGCGATAAATTGCTTTTGCCTCCTCCTTAAGCCCCTGAGCGAGGTATATTTCGGCCAGCTCCTCGCTCACCAATTCGTCCTCCTCGTCGAGGGCAGCATCGATCGAAACCTCCGTCTCGGGCTCCCCCTCCTGGGCCACGATGCGCAGCTCCTCGGTGGTCAAAAAACGGTCGATTACATCGTCGGTCGAGAGGTAGAGCAAGGCCTCGGCATCGTACCCGCCACGCGAAATGCAACCATCAGAATTCCAAAGCGTTGCAACACGTGCTGCAGGGTGCAGTTCCAAGCCGCGACGACGCGCCTCGCCCTGCAGGGGACGGTACCAGGGATAGTCGACGAGCAACTCGCGCAGGGCCGAATCCTCGATCACGGCAAGCCACTCGGGGTGGCGGAAAAATTGACGCAAATCGACCATCACACTACCAATTCGAGGCCGCAGCCATAAAGATATCGGTTACAATCTTATCGACAATCTCGGGAATAAGCGTACCCTCGACCTCGGTCAGGAGCTGCGTCGAGTCGTAATCCTCGTAGGCCGAGAAGCTCTGGTTGAAGGACATCGTCTCGTCGATGGCATTCGTGAAGCGCACCTTGACGGTGATGGTCAGGCGGTTCAACAGGGCGTAGTCGTCCGACGAAACCGACGAGGTGGTCGAGGTGTAGTTCGTGATCTCACCCTCGAAGGCGAAGTCGCCACCCTCCTCGACCTGCTGCAGGCGCGTGCGGCGCGAGAAGATATCGACCAGGGCATCGGTCAGGGTCGACGAGAGGATCGGCGAGACCATCGTGGCGTTGTTCGGGAAGTAGGCCACCGAGAAGGTCTTGGCATCGGGCGGAATCGAGGCTCCCGAGAGCGAGTATTTGATTGCCACGCCGCAGCTCGTCATCAGCAGGGCTGCAGCCACAAAGGCAAAGAGTCGTTTCAACATCATAAAGGCTATTCTTCTATTCCTAATTCTTTAATCTTGCGGTAGAGGGTACGCTCCGACATAAAAAGCTCGGCAGCAGCCTCTTTGCGGCGGCCGTTGTTGCGACGCAGGGCACGCAGAATCTGCTCGCGCTGCACATCGGCCTTGGTGCGCTCGCGGGGCTCCTCCTCGACCTCCTCGGTCTCGGCATAGATCGGCTCCTCGGGCTCCTCGTAGTGGGGCGCGACACTCGGCAGGAGGGCCTTCACCTCGCGTTGCGGCTCGCAGGGCTGAGCGCCACCGGCACGCTGCAACAGGTCGCCCACCATACGCTTCAGGTCGCTGATCTCGGCACGCATATCGAAGAGGAGCTTGTAGAGCAGCTCGCGCTCGTTCGTGAAGTCGTTCGACTGGCTGAAGCCACCCCCCGCAATCGACGGGGTGCGAACCACCTCGGGGAGGTATTTCGAGAGTACCTCGGCCGAGATCGTGCGATTGGGCTCGATGGCCGAAATCTGCTCGGCGACATTCTTCAGTTGGCGGATATTCCCCTTCCAATAGTAGTTCATCAGGAGCTCGCGTGCCGAGTCGTCGAGCACGACAGCCGGCATGCGGTACTGCACCGCCACATCCGATGCGAACTTGCGGAACAGGAGCGGAATATCGCGCTTGCGCTCACGCAGTGCCGGTACGGTGATCGGGACCGTCGCCAGGCGGTAGTAGAGATCCTCGCGGAAACGCCCCTCGAGAATCGCCTGCTGCAGGTGGACATTCGTAGCTGCCACGACACGCACGTTGGTCTTCTGGACCTTCGATGAGCCGACACGGATAAACTCGCCCGACTGCAGGACGCGCAGCAGGCGTGCCTGGGTCGGCAGGGGCAACTCGGCCACCTCGTCGAGGAAAATCGTACCGCCGTCGGCCTCCTCGAAGTAGCCCTTGCGCGCCTCGACAGCCCCCGTAAAGGCACCCTTCTCGTGGCCGAAGAGCTCCGAGTCGATCGTACCCTCGGGAATCGCTGCGCAGTTCACGGCGATGTATTTGTTGTGTTTGCGGGCCGAGAAGGCGTGGATCACCTGCGGGAAGACCTCCTTGCCGACACCGCTTTCGCCCGTCACAAGCACCGTAAGGTCGGTGGGGGCCACCTTGAGGGCAACCTCCAGCGCACGATCGAGCAACTCGGAGGTTCCGATGATGCCAAAGCGTTGTTTAACTGTGCTTATCTCTGTCATTTTCTCTCTCTTGTTTACTCCTCACCGCCACCGGCCGCCTCCACCATCGCAGGGTCGATCTCAACTCGCTCGATGGGCTCCTCGTCGGGCTCTACCTGGGCGTTGCTATACATGCCGAAGGCGATGGCCATCAGCGCAATGGCTGCCACCACGATAGCCAGAATCATGAAGTAGTCGGGCCTCTTCTTGGGTGCCGGCTTCTGCCGCGTGGCCACACGGCGCGAGGGACGGCTCACAGCGACAACCGCCTCCACATCCTGCTCATCATA
Source organism: Rikenellaceae bacterium (assembly GCA_030529085.1). GTDB lineage: Bacteria > Bacteroidota > Bacteroidia > Bacteroidales > Rikenellaceae > Alistipes. The sequence continues at coordinate 54,834 of JAUMXM010000009.1, forward strand.
GGCCTCCGAGTCGTCTCGGTCGTCCACCTCCTCGAACTCGAACTCATCCTCCTCGAACTCCTCGTCGGCAGCCTCCTCCTCGGTCGGCTCGATCGCAGGCACAGCAACCGAAGCTGACGGCTCGGCCGCCTTCGGCTCCACACGCTCGGGGCGCTTGGGCTCCTCGCGGAGCTTCTCGATCAGATCGGGAATAATATCGACCGGCACCTCGGGCGCCACCGAAAGGCGGGCATGGTATTCGAAGAGAATCGTATCGTTCGGTCCGGGGCGCATGACACCGAAGTCCGAAAGATGGAACGACTCACCCTGCTGCAGGGCGTGGC
>JAUMXM010000010.1 GCA_030529085.1 Rikenellaceae bacterium
GGCAAGGTTGTGCTCTACCAACTGAGCTATTTCCGCAATTGCGAGTGCAAATATAGGGCAAAAATCCCATTCTCCAAAATTTTTCGCAAAAAAAATCGAAAATGGGGTAGTGTGCTCTACGCTTCGACTTTCGCTACGGGGCGTACAAAGTGGGGCATATCGCTCGGCAGAACAGTCGAATACTCGATGAGGCCCGCCACATTTCCCTCCGCATCGTACCAGGGTGTTTGGTAGATGAGTTTCTTCGTTGCACCCTTCTCGATCGTATAGGCGTTGGTCGTTCCCTCGCGGAGCATTGCCGTAATCTTGGCCCACGATTCGGGCTTGTGGCAGTCGCGGAGATTTTGACCGCGTGCATCACCCAGCGCCTCGATAGCGCGGCGATTCTGGTAGATGACCTTGCCCTCGATATCGCAAACCGTAGTGGCTACGGCTGAATGGTCGAAATAGTCGAAAATCATAGCTTTAAGCGGCTTAATATAATGTATTACTCGATGCGCTCGAAGTTCGCTTTGCCCATCAAAATTCGGGGCAGGTTGCAACCAATGTAGTTGCCAATGATGGCGGGCCACCAGGCGCCGAGCATCCACCAGCCGAAGCCGTCGTTAAGGCCTTTGGCTGCGTAGTAGAAGGCGTCGGCTACGCAGTGAGGGAGGCCGCAGAGGATGAAGACGGGGACACCCAACAACAGCGGAATGAAGTTCTTGCGCAGGGCACCAAAGACGGCGATGGTCATAATCGCACCCGTGCCGATGGCGGTGACCAGAATAGCGTGCCACGAGGCGGTTTGACGCGCCAGGATAATCTTGTCGAGGTTCGTGAAGAGCTGCTCGTTGGTGCTATAGAGGGTCAGCGTCGCCAGCAGAAGACAACCAACGGCGTTGAAGGCGATGATGGCGATCAGGCGCGGCCAATCGCGGTAGGGGAGGTAACCCGCCTTGCCGGTGAAGAGTTGTGCGCGACAGATGATGACGGCTGCCAGGCCAAAGGCAAAGAGTGCGGCTCCGGCCAGACCACCGAGGTTGAGATAGATCAGTCCTCCGATGCCGATCAGTGCGCCGGCAAAAATTGCGAGACGAGCGAGTTCCTTCATACTTTTTTGTGCTATTTTTCGTTCTATGTTTGTTCGTTTTCGTGTGCAAAGATAACGAAATAATCGACGGTTTGAAAACCTGATCTCCAATTCGTCGTTTTCGGAATAAAATTCCTCGAAAAAAGTATTGTCAAAATATGCAATTTAGTGCTAAAAACGAGCAAGGAACCACCTCTGTACCTATCTTTGGGGCTGAAAATATCCTCTCGATTGGGACAAATCGGCATAAAGTCGGACAATATGTAATAAATGTTCCTAAAATGCGCTTTTTAGAGTTGATATTTTTGTATTTTTGTTGTTCCTTTGTGCGAAATTTATGCGAGAAAAAATGATCCTCGCCGGAAAGTGAAATTTAACTTTAATGTGATAAGATGAAAAGCAAGATGTTTTTGATGACGCTCGTTGCTGCACTCGGGTTGGCTTCGACTCCCGTGATGGCACAAGAGCAGGTAGAGGCAATTGCCGTGGCTCCCGAATCGCAGCCGCTGGTTTTGACCCTCGAGGAGGCGTTGCGAATCGCCTTGAATGAGAATCTGTCGGTACAGATCGCTGATCAGACCATCGAGATTAAGAAGTACGCGAAGAAGGGTACCTACGCATCGCTGTGGCCCGAGATCTCGGCTTCGGCTACGTGGCAGCGCTACGTGAAGAAGCAGCAGTTCCACATCATGGGCGAGACGATGGAGGTAGGTACAACCAATAACTACTCGGCCGGTGTATCGGCTGCTATGCCCCTGGTGAATGTTCAGCTCTGGAAGTCGCTCAAGCTCTCGGCTATGGATGTAGAGTTGGCAGTCGAGCAGGCGCGCTCGTCGCGTATCGATATGGTCGAGCAGGTGTCGACGGCCTTCTACCAGGTGTTGCTGGCCAAGGATTCGTATAACGTATATAAGCGCGTGTATGACAATGCTGTCGAGAACCACGCAATCGTAGAGAAGAAGTATAAGGTTGGTGCCGTTTCGGAGTACGATTTCATCCGCTCGCAGGTGACCGTTTCGAATGCCGAGCCGAGTGTGTTCCAGTCCGAGAATGCCATTGTGCTTGCCCTGTGGCAGCTCAAGGCGCTGCTGGGTGTCGATCTGGAGATGGATATCGACGTGGCCGGCTCGTTGGCCGACTATGAGCAGATGATGATGGCGGGCTACAACCTCAAGACCGATCTGAGCGATAACTCGTCGCTCAAGCAACTCGAGATTCAGGAGCAGATGCTGGAGCAGACGCTCAAGATGCAGCGCGCTACGAATCTGCCTACGCTTTCGCTCTCGGCCAACTACAACTATACGGCCATGGACGAGACGATGGAGATTCAGCACTATCGTTGGAATCCCTACTCGGTGGCTATCTTGAGCCTCGATATTCCGATCTTCGCCGGTGGTAAGCGTCGTGCGAATATCAAGCAGGCCAAGCTCAATTTGGCCAACATGCAGCTCCAGCGCGAGAATGCCGAGCGTCAGCTGCGCACAGCGCTGATGTCGTACCAGAACAATCTCCAGACCAACGTCAAGGAGTACTACGCCTCGTCGCAGAATATCTCGCAGGCCAAGCGTGGTTATGATATCGCTGTGAAGCGTTACGAGGTCGGCGGTGGTACGCTGGTCGATGTCGACAACTCGCAGTTGGCCTATACGCAGGCCGAGCTGTCGCGCTCGACGGCAATCTACAACTACCTGGTGAACAGCGTTGCTATCGACAAGTTGGTAGGCGAGCAGAATTTCGCAGAATAAACACGGACAACTAAAAAAGAGAATAATATATTATGACTATGAATCGAATCATTTGCACGCTGCTCGTAGGCGGTGTATGTTTGGCAAGTGTGGCCTGCGGCTCGAAGAAGAGCGCCGAGGCTGAGGCCGTAGCCGAGGTGGTTACCGCGCCCAAAGTAACGACCCAGGTAGTACACCTGGAGGATGTGGTGATGCAGAGCACCTTTACGGGTAATGTAGAGGGTTTCGCAATCAACAATATCACCCCGCAGCAGCCGCGTCGTATTACGCGTCTGTTGGTTGATGTGGGTGACCGTGTTTATGCCGGCCAGAAGGTTGCCGAGTTGGATAACTCGAGCTTGGCACAGGCCAAGGCCCAGTACGAGAATAACAAGGCCGCTTTCGAGCGTGCCGACGAGCTCTATAAGTTCGGTGGTGAGTCGAAGGCCAACTGGGAGGCTTCGAAGACCGCCTATGAGGTGTCGAAGCTCTCGTATGAGAATCTCTTGGAGAATACTACACTGAAGACCCCCGTATCGGGTGTGGTTACTGCCCGTAACTACGACAACGGCGATATGGTAAGCGGCCTGCCCATTTTTGTGGTACAGAAGATCAACCCCGTGAAGGTGCTGATTCCCGTTTCGGAGTCGCTCTACTCCTACATCAAGAAGGGTATGAAGGTCGATGTTGAGCTCGATGCACTGCCCGACACGAAGTTCAAGGGTACGATTTCGCGCCTGACCCCTTCGATCGATCAGGCTACGCGCACCTTCGAGGTCGAGGTGACTGTAAGCAACCCCGCCGAGAAGATCAAGCCGGGTATGTTTGCCCGCGTAACGGTGAACTATGGCGAGCGTAAGAATGTCGTTGTGCCCGATCAGTCGGTAGTGAAGATGCTTGGCTCGGGTGATCGTTTCATCTATGTGCTGCAGGCCGATGGTACGGTGAAGTATCAGAAGGTAGAGCTGGGTCGTCGTATGGAGGAGAAGTACGAGATCCTGGGCGGTATCCAGGATGGCGACGAGGTTGTCGTTACGGGTCAGGTTGCCCTGAAGGATGGTGTGGCTGTCGAGGTTGTCGAGTAGTCAGTGAAAAGAAAATCACGAAAATTAAGCGAATAAACGATGAATATCTATAAAACATCGGTTCATAATCCGATCACGACCATCATTTTGTTTGTGGCCGTGGCTATTATGGGCTGTGTCTCGTTCACGCGACTGGGTATCGACCTTTTCCCCGATATCGAGTCGAACGCGATGATGGTGATGACCACCTACCAGGGTGCGAGTGCCGAGGATATCGAGAATAACGTGACGCGCCCGATCGAGAATGTGCTCAATGGTGTGGACCACCTGAAGCATATGAGCTCGCAGTCGAAGGAGAATATCTCGATCGTAACGCTCGAGTTTGAGTATGGCTACGATCTGGATATTTTGGCCAACGACGTACGCGATAAGTTGGACATGTTGAGTACGATGCCCGATGGCGTCAGTCAGCCGATTATCTTTAAGTTCTCGGCTGATATGATCCCCATCCTGATGATGGGTGTGACGGCCAACGAGAGTATGAATGGTCTGTACAAGATTCTTGACGACCAGATTGTAACTCCGCTGGCACGTGTAAGCGGTGTGGGTACGGTGTCGATTGCCGGTATTCCCGAGCGCGAGATTCAGGTCTATTGCGACCCGAATAAGCTCGAGGCCTACAACCTCTCGATTGAGGCCATTTCCTCGACCATTGCTGCTGCTAACCGCAACACGCCGGCCGGCTCGTTCGACTTGGGTTCGAACGCCTACTCGTTGCGTGTAGACCACGAGTTCGAGGATCCGAACGAGATGCTCGACCTGGTTGTCGGCTATCGCAATGGTGCTCCGATTCTCCTGCGCGAGGTTGCCACGATCAAGGACTCGGTACAGGAGCGTATCCAGGAGACCTACAACAACGGTGCTGTCGGTGGTATGATCATTGTGCAGAAGAAGTCGGGTGCCAACGCCGTGGAGATTGCACGCGGTGTGCGCGAGCATATCGACCGCATCAAGCATACGCTGCCCGCCGACGTTGAGCTCTTTACGATTGTCGATACGTCGGATAACATCGTCTCGACCGTGAATTCGCTGCGCGACACGATTCTGACGACCCTCGTGCTTGTGATGTTCGTCGTCTTCATCTTCCTGGGGCGCTGGCGTGCTACGATTATCGTCGTGCTGACAATTCCTATCTCGCTGTTGGCCGCCGTTATCTACATCCTGGCTACGGGTGAGACGCTCAACATCATCACCATGTCGTCGCTCTCGATTGCTATCGGTATGGTGGTCGATAACGCGATTGTGGTGTTGGAGAATATCACTTCGCACATCGACCGTGGTGCTATGCCCAAGCAGGCTGCCATCTTCGCTACGAAAGAGGTGGGTATCTCGGTTATGGGTGGTACGATGACGACTATTGCCGTGTTCCTGCCGCTGACGATGGTGACCGGTATGGCCGGTATCCTCTTCAACTCGATGGGTTGGATGGTGACCATTACGCTGGTGGTTTCGACCATTGCCGCCGTTACCTTTACGCCGGTGCTCTGCTCCTTGATGATGAAGAAGAACCCCAAGAAGGCTTGGTTCCAGGGCAAGATCGATGCCGTGATGGAGCGTTTCAACAACTTCTACGGCGGTATTCTGGCCTACTGCGTAACGCACCGCAAGCGTGTGCTGCTTGGTGCACTTGTGCTCTTTGTCGGCGTGTTGGGTCTCTTGGGCCCGCAGCTCAAGTCGGAGTTCTTCCCCGTACAGGATAGTGCCCGTATCAGCGCCGAGATCGAACTTCCGGCAGGTACGCGTCAGGATATTACCCGTGAGTTGGCACTCGAGCTCTCGGAGCGCATCAAGAATGCCTATCCCGAGGAGATCACGATGGTGAACCTGCGCGAGGGTCAGGCCGACACGGACAACGTCTTCGCTTCGCTGCAGGACAACGGTACGCACCTCATTTCGATGAACATTTCGCTCGTGAAGAAGACCGAGCGTGATTTGTCGCTCCCCGAGATTGGTGACGGTATCCGTGCCATTTTGGATGACTATACGGTAATTCGTACCTACACCGTTACCGAGGGTGGTGGTGGCGGTATGGCCGGTAAGTCGAGTGTCGATGTCGAGCTCTACGGTTACGATTTCGATACTTCGGATGCCCTTGCCGCACAGATTGCCCAGATGTTCCGCAATATGGAGGGTTGTACCGAGGTGACCATCTCGCGTAACGAGTATACGCCCGAGTATCATGTCGATTTCGACCTCGAGAAGTTGGCTCGTGCCGGTCTGGATGTGACGACCGCCTCGACCTACCTGCGCAACCGTATCAACGGCTCGGTGATGTCCTACTACCGCGAGGATGGTGACGAGTACGATATCCGCGTGCGTTACGACCGTCAGTTCCGCGAGTCGCTCGAGAATATCGAGAACATCACGATCTACAACGCCGCCGGTCAGGGTATCAAGATCCGCGACGTGGGTGTTGTGAAGGAGGCTTCGACGCCGCCGGCCATCGACCGCAAGGACCGCGAGCGTTTTGTGACCATTTCGGGTACCGTGGGTGCCGGTTATGCAATGAGCGACCTGGTTGCCAACGTGCAGGCCGAGATGAAGAAGATCAACCTGCCGCAGGGCTTCGATTGGAAGATCGGTGGTACCTACGAGGATCAGCAGGAGACCTTCGGTGATATGGCTCTGCTGATGATGCTGATGGTGATCCTGGTATTCGTGATTATGGCCGCCCAGTTCGAGTCGCTGACCTATCCCTTTGTAATTATGTTCTCGCTGCCCTTTGCCGTGCTGGGTGTGGTTATCGGTTTGGCCATTACGGGTACGCCGCTTAACATTATGTCGCTGCTCGGTGTCCTGATGCTTATCGGTATTGTGGTGAACAACGGTATTGTGCTTGTGGACTACACGCTGCTTTGCCGCGAGCGCGGTATGAACATCCTCGATGCAGTCGTTACGGCCGGCCGTAGCCGTCTGCGCCCGATCTTGATGACCACGCTGACCACCGTGTTGGGTATGATCCCGATGGCTGTTGGTAATGGTGTCGGCTCGGAGATGTGGAACTCGCTCGGTATGTCGGTGGCTTGGGGTCTTTCGTTCTCGACGCTCATTACGCTGATCCTGATTCCGACCCTCTTCTCGGCATTTGCCATGTTCGGTGAGAAGCGCAAGGCCAAGAAGGCGTTAAACAAATAAAACAGAAAAACTATGAAAGCGATATTTTTGGCCTGCGATCAGGCTATGTACGACGCAGTAATGGAACTGATGAACGAACTCGAGGTGCGTGGTTTCACGGGCTGGGAGGAGTTGATCGGTCGTGGCTCGAAGACGGGTGATCCGCACCTGGGTAACCACGCTTGGCCTGCGATGAATTCGGCGCTGATTGCCATTACGGAGGACGAGAAGGCTGCCGAGTTTTTGAAGCGTCTGCGCGAGCTCGATGCCGAGAACGAGCGCCAGGGCTTGCGTGCCTTTGCATGGAATGTCTCGGATGCCATGTAAGCAAATCAAAAACCAAGAAAGAAGGGTTGCCCACGCCGGGTGACCCTTTTTTTGTTGCTGTTTCTGCTTGGAAGTTGCAAATGCGTGTATTGGGTTGTATATTTGTAGAGGTACCCAATTTTTAAATGGAGATCGCTATGAAACGAGTACTTCTATTTCTGCTTTTAATACTCCCCGTAACCACGCTTTATGCCCAGTCGACGACCTCGCTACATCGAATGGTGTCGGGTGTTGTCTATGATGCTGATAGCGGCGAGGCGCTCCATAATGTAGCCGTTGCGGTGCTTGGTACGAATATCGGTACGGTGACCAATGCGGATGGTTTTTTTACGTTGAAGGTCACGGCCGACGAATTGCAGCAGGGACTTAAACTGACCCATGTCGGATATGCCAATAAACTCCTCTCGGCCGCGGAGATCGTGCAGCACGATGGAGCTCTGCGTATTCGGATGAAGCAGCTCTCGCTGATGATGCACGAGGTGACGATCTATGGCGGTACGGCACGCGAATTGGTCGAGGCTGCTATTCGCTCCATCGAGACCAATTATGCCCCCAATGAGTCGCTTTTCGAGGCTTTCCACCGCGAGACGGTCCAGAAGCGTCGCAGTTATATTGCCGTCTCGGAGGCGGTGATGGATGTCTACAAGACCGGCTATGAAAATCGAACAACTTGGCGCGATAAGGTCCGCCTGCGTCGTGGTCGCCGCTTGGTGAACCACCAGGCGAGCGATACGTTGGCTGTGAAGATCTCCGGAGGTCCTTCGCTGACCCTCTATATGGATTTGGTGAAGAATGGTGATGAGTTGCTCAACGAGAAGGAGCTCGATAAGTATAAATTTACGCTCCAGGCCCCCGTTATATTGGACAATCGCCCGCAATATGTGATTGCCATCGAACCGCAAGTCGAGACTTCGTATGCGCTCTTCTATGGCCGAATTTTCATCGATCAGGCCCGCTTATCCTTTACGCGCATTGAGCTGGACCTCGATTTGAGCGATCGCATTAAGGCTACAAATGCCATGCTCCAACGTCGTCCTGCCGGCCTTCGTTTCCGCCCGCTCGGCTTGTCGTTTTTGGTCACCTATCGCCATCAAGATGGGTGCCACTACCTGAACTACGTGCGCAGCTCGTTCCGTTTCCGCTGTGAATGGAAGCGCCGCCTCTTTGCCGCCCCCTATACGGCCGTTTCCGAGTCGGTGATGGTCGATCGCGAGGAGCATCCCGAGATTATCCGCAATCGCGATATCTTCCGCAAGTCGCAAATCTTCTACGACGAAGTGGATGCCTATGCCGATCCCGACTATTGGCGCGACTTCAATATCATCGAGCCGACTGAGTCGCTCGAGCATGCGGTCGAACGTCTACGCCGCCACAACAATAAGGAATAAAAAACGAGGCTCCGATTTGCGGAGCCTCGTTTTTGTTAGGGATGGCAGCCTCTTACTGGCGTGCCTCCGAAATGTTGATCATAAAGTCGCCCATGCGCTCGATCTCGGAGATGATATCCATGTAGTAGACCGAACTCTGGTAGTCGACCTCGTTCTTCTCGATGCGCAGGATCTTCTCCTCGCGCAGCGTGTTGCGCATCTCGTTGATCTCGATCTCGCAATCTACGGCCATGCGCAGGTTCTCCTGCGTAAACTCCTTGACCGAGAGGTTGTCGATCATGATCTTGTAGGCTTTGTCGATCAGGTCAAGCATGCGGCCGATCTTCTCGATATTCTTATCCGTGAAGCTCTTGCCGTGGCTGTTGCGGCGCGAAAGGATGCGGCTGATAGCCTCGCCCGAATCGCCCAGCGACTCCAGCTCGCCAATGATCTTGTAGATGCGCTTGGTCTCGGTGCGGGTCTCCTCGCTCAGATTCTCCTGCGGCAGGGCATTGAGGAAGGCGCTAATCTCATACTCGATGCGGTCGGCAATCTCCTCATACTTGACGAGCTTCTTGCGGTAGATCTCAAACTCCTCTTCCTTCTTGGCTTCTACGGCCGAGCGGATGTAGGCTAGACCCTGGTGCGAAATCTGGGCAAAGTGGATAATCTCCTTGCGAGCCTGCGCCAACGAGAGCTCTGCCGTGCCCATGTGACCTGCGCTGATGAACTTGAGCTTCACCTTGTCCTCCTTCTCCTCGGGCTTCTGCTTGATGATGGCCGTCACCGTTCTGACGATCAGCGGCGTGAAGCCTACGAGCAGCAACGTGTTGAAGGTGTTGAAGAGGGTGTGGAGCATCGAAACACCGTAGAGGGCTGCGGTCGACTCGGTCGAGCCGCTCTCGATACCGGCCGAGTAGATGATCTCGGTGGGGTTGGGGTAGCCCATCCAACTGATAACCTGACCTACGAGCGAGAGGAAGGGGCTGAAGAATACCAATGCCCAGGTTACGCCGAAGAGGTTGAAAATCGTGTGGGCAAGGGCGGCACGACGTGCGTTGGCATTACCAATCGAGGCTGCGATGTTGGCCGTGATCGTGGTGCCGATATTCTCACCCAATACCATGGCTGCGGCTGCCGAGAAGGGGATCCAGCCCATGCTGAGCATGATGAGCGTCAGAGCCATCGTAGCACTCGAGGACTGAAGTACGAGTGTCAGAATCGTACCAAAGAGCAGGAAGATCAGCACCGAGCCGAAGCCGTAGTCGGTCCACTGGGTGATGAATTGCAGCACTTCGGGTGTTGAGCGCAGATCGGGCGTCGACTCCTTCATCAGCGAAAGGCCGAGGAAGAGCAGCGAAAAACCGATAACACACTCGCTGATGTTGCGCATCTTCTCCTTCTTGGCCATGCTCATGACGAAACCTACCGCCATCAGGGGTACGGCCAAAATGGAAATATCGGCCTTGAATCCAAGCACAGCAATAATCCACGCCGTGATGGTCGTACCGATATTGGCACCCATGATAACGCCGACAGCCTGGGTCAGGGTCAAAAGTCCGGCGTTTACGAAGCCTACAACCATGACGGTCGTGGCGCTCGACGACTGGATGATGGCCGTGATGCCCAAGCCCGTTGTGACACGCTTGAAGGGGTTCGAGGTCATCGCAGCCAGGAAACTGCGCAGGCGATTACCCGCCGCTTTCTGCAGGCCGGCACTCATCATGTTCATTCCGAAGAGGAACATGCCGAGCGCGCCCAAAAGTGTGAAAATCTGTAATAACATACTTATTTGAATTAGTTAGTTTTCTCGATTTTTAACATTTTCGTGCAACAAAATTATAGCTTAAATTTGCTTTTGCAACCCATCCTGTTGAATTGTAATGATTTTGTAACTTTTCGGAAACCTTTTCTTAACATGTGTTAGGAAAGCGTATGTTCGGCAAGAATTTTTACACCTATTAATATAAGGATAATGCCGCCTGCTACCTCCGCCTTTGATTTGTATCGTGCCCCAAAATGGTGTCCGATGCGAATTCCGACCATCGAGAAGATGCAGGTGGTTAATCCGATGATGGCTGCCGACGATGCAATGTCGATGCCGAGAAATGCAAACGAAATGCCAACGGCCATGGCGTCGATCGAGGTGGCAACAGCCATAAGGAGCATTGTGCGTGTGGTAAAATCGTTGGTCGGGCACTCCTCCCGGTCGTCAGAGCAGGCCTCGCGGATCATTTTTGCGCCGATGAAGGCCAACAACAGAAAGGCTATCCAGTGGTCGAACGATGCCACGATTCCGGCGAAGGAGCTCGCTACGGCGTAACCGAGTAGTGGCATGAGAGCCTGAAATCCTCCAAACCAAAGCCCTACGGAGAGGGTGTGACGCGGCTTCAGGTGCTGCACCGAAAGTCCCTTGCCGATCGATACGGCAAAGGCGTCCATCGATAATCCGATGGCGATTAGGAGCAGCTCGGCAAAGGTCATAGTGCAAAGATAACTTTTTGGCGCAAAAAATCACTCTTTTTGCCCCTTAAAGTGACAAAAAATCTGTACTTTTATTCCCGAAAAACAATAAAACGGAAGAGGATGGCCGAAGAATTGAAAATTACAGCCGGAACAAAGGAGGAGCAGTATGCGCAACTTTTGCCTCAGATTGAGCAGTTGCTGCAGGGTGAAGAGGATGAGGTGGCCCGTATGGCCAACCTTGTTGCCATGCTTCACCATACCTTCTCGTTTTTTTGGACGGGTTTCTATCGGGTGGTAGGCGAGCAGCTGATTTTAGGTCCCTTTCAGGGTCCCTTGGCCTGCATGCGCATTGGCTATGGGAGGGGTGTCTGTGGTACGGCCTGGAAGGAGCAACGAACGCTCGTGGTGCCCGATGTCGAGCTCTTTCCCGGGCATATTGCCTGCAGCTCTTTGTCGCGGAGCGAGATTGTGGTGCCGATCCTGCGCGAGGGGGTTGTGCAGGCTGTTCTGGATATTGACAGCAAGGAGTTGGCCGCCTTCGATGAGGTTGATCGTGTCTGGCTCGAACGAATCGTTGCAATACTTTGAAAATAAAAGAGGTGCCAATTGGCACCTCTTTCTTTACTTGATGGATTTTATGTTCTCGGCAATCCCTGCTACGAGGCGTGCTCGTGCTTCGGCCGAGGCCCATGCAGTATGGGGTGTGAGCGAAATGCGTTCCGGCTCCTTGATGCGCAGCAGGGGCGATGTTGCAGGCAGTGGTTCTTGGCAGTAGACGTCCAATCCGGCGCCGGCAATCTCTCCACGGTTGAGCGCTTCTGCAAGTGCCGCTTCATCGACAATGCCGCCGCGACCGGCATTGAGCAGAATGGCCGAGGGCCTCATCTGCTGCAGCTCCTTCGCGGCAATCAAACCGGCGGTGCGCTCGTTGAGTGGTGCGTGGATCGAAACCACATCCGAAGTCGATAGCAGCTCCTCCAATGAAACGGCGCGGAAATGGTCATCGTGCGGACGTCCCGAGGTGGCGTAGTAGACCACCTCCATGCCGAAGGCTTCTGATAGTTCGGCTACACGGCGGCCAATCGTACCCAGGCCGATGATACCCATGCGTTTGCCGTTTAGCTCCCAAAACGAGCGCCCCATATCGGTAAAGAGGCTGCCTTGGCTATATTCGCCACTCTTGACGCGTTGGTCGAAATAGGGGAGTCGTCCGACGAGGGTCAACAGGTGGGCAAAGGTGGTTTGCACAACACTCTCGGTCGAGTAGCCCGCTACATTTTTGACTTCAATACCTCGCTCGCGCGCCGCCTCCAGATCGACGTTATTCATTCCCGTGGCCGCAATGCAGATCAACTTCAGGTGGGGCGCAGCCTCCATTTCGGGGCGGAAGATGCGCACCTTGTTGGTGATGATCACCTCGGCATCGGCTATGCGCGCAACGCACGCTTCGGGTGAAGTGGTGTCATAGCAGACCAATTCACCCAATGCCTCAATGGGTTTTAGCGATGCGTCACCCAGCGAAGCACGGTCCAGAAAGACGATCTTCATTTTTTAGCGATTCGGCTTGTGCAGAATGCCGTGCTGGGCGCGGAAATCCGAAGCGGTGATCTTCATGTGCTGTTTGAAGAAGCAGCAGAAACGGCTCACCGATTCGAAGCCCGTCTCGTAGGCGATCTCCGAAATGTTCTTGGTCGACGTGGTGAGTAGCTCCTTGGCCAGGTTCAGCTTGAGTTGCTGCTGGTAGCTCGACATCGAGACTCCGGTGATCTGCTTGAAGAGGCTGCGAAGCAGCGAGTAACTCATGCTCAGGCGGGCTGCGATGTCGGCCGGCGAGAGGTGGGTGTTGATGTTCTCACGAAGCAGCATCTGCGCCTGGTTGATCTTGTCGGTGTTTTTGTTGCCTCGATTCGAGAAGTTTACGTGCTCGTAATATACACGACCAAGCAGGTAGGAGATAACGCCTGCAATGGCCTGTTGTGAACCGCGTACGCCGCTGTCCGAGTAGGAGATGATCTTGTGGTAGAGGGTGACAAGCGATTCGCGCACACCTACACGCAACAACGGATCCTCTTTCGAGAAGTAGTTGCTGATAATCGTCTCGGCATGTGCACCGCGGAATCCGACCCACATTTCACGCCAGCCCGTTTCGATGTTGGGGTAGTAGAAGTGACGCTCACCCGGGGTGATCAGGATGACCGTACCTGCCTCGACGGGACGCAACGAGCATGAGTCGGATTGAAAGAATCCGCTACCTTCGGTAACGTACACCAATTGATACTCATCCAAGATGCGACCCTGATTCGTGAAGTTGTAGTCGGTGGGGTGGTCCGATATTGGATACTGCTCATGAGGGCTCACATTCTGATAGCCGACCGTAGTGCAGATTACGCCCCACATCTCGTCGTTCTCGGAGGAGGAAAGGTATTTAAGAAAATCACTCTGGTGTGTCATGGGAGTCTGTTTTAAAAATTTATTTTGTTTGGCAAAAATAATAATAATTTATAAAATTACTACTAGTTTTTTATACATTTGACACCCGATTTTTGTCATTTCACCCCTCCTTGCTGTTTGCGACACCTTGTGTTGGCAGGAATTGTAATTGTTTTGTCAAAAATATAAAGTCTTATCCTCCTTTTATTGCTAAATTTGTTAATGCATTGTGCCCGTATAATAATGTACGTGCGTGCGTATGCGTTTTTTGTCATTTACCGACCTAAATATAATTATGAACAAACAACATTTCGTGGCGGTCGATCTGGGTGCAACCAGCGGTCGCGTGATCTTGGCTACTCTCGACGACGAGAAGCTCGATTTGGAGGTGCTTCATCGTTTTCCCAACCGCTTGATCGAGGTTGGAGGTAAGTATTTTTGGAACATCTTTGCCCTCTATGAGGATATTTTGCAGGGTTTGACCGAGGCCGGCAAGCGTAAGGTCGAGGTGCGCTCGATCGGTATCGACACCTGGGGTGTCGATTTTGTGGCCGTTGCTGAGGATGGTACGCTCTGCGGTCTGCCGCGTGCCTACCGCGACCCCTACACGAACGGTATCCCCGAGGAGTACTTCGAGAAGTGCTCGCGCAAGGAGGTCTACGAGCGTACGGGTATCCAGATTATGAACTTCAACTCGCTCTTCCAGCTCTATGCCCAGCATAAGGAGCAGTCGTCGGCTCTCAAGGCTGCCGATCAGATCCTCTTCATGCCCGACGCCCTGTCCTATCTCTTGACGGGCGAGAAGGTGTGCGAGTATACGATTCTCTCGACTTCGCAGTTTATGAATCCCCGCACGAAGCAGGTGGATGAGAAACTCCTGGAGGTAGCCGGCGTGGATAAGGCTCGCTTCCCCGAGGTGGTGATGCCGGGTCACAAGATCGGCACGCTGACCGAGTCGATTGCCAAGGCTACTGGCTTGGGAGCTGTTCCTGTTGTTGCCGTTGCAGGCCACGATACGGGTTCGGCTGTAGCGGCTGTTCCGGCCGAGGATGAGGGCTTCGCCTACCTCTCGTCGGGCACCTGGTCGCTGATGGGTGTCGAGCTTAAGGAGCCGGAGATCACCGAGGAGTCCTATGCGATGAACTTCACGAACGAGGGTGGTGTCGATGGTACGACCCGCTTCCTGAAGAACATTACCGGTATGTGGCTCCTGGAGCAGTGCCGCGCAACGTGGAAGAAGCAGGGTAAGGATTACTCCTATCCCGAGATTATGCAGATGATGAAGACCACCTCGCCTTCGGTCGATCTGCTCGATCCCGATGCTGCCGAGTTCGCTGCCCCGACCAATATGCCCGAGGCAATCAAGGCCTACTGCGAGAAGAATGGCAAGGCCGTGCCGCAGGACGATGCACAGATGATCCGCTTGATCTTCGATTCGCTGGCTGCCAAGTATGCCGACGTGCTGGGTAAGCTGCAGCAGGTGTCGCCCTTTACGATCAAGACCCTCCACGTAATCGGTGGTGGTGCACAGAACGATCTGCTGAACCAGATGACGGCCGATGCGTGCGGTATTCCCGTTGTGGCAGGCCCCTCGGAGGCTACGGCCCTGGGTAATGTGATGGTGCAGGCGCGTGCTGCGGGTCTTGTAGGCTCGCTGCAGGAGATGCGCAGCTATATCCGTCGCTCGATCGAGACCAAAACTTTTACCCCGAACAAATAATTTTTAACCAATAACACATAAATTGACCTATGAAAACAGAACTGATTCAAAAGGCTTACGAAGTAGCCAAGGAGCGTTACGCTGCTATCGGCATCGATACGGATGCTGCACTCGAGAAACTGCAAAAGATTTCGCTGTCGCTGCACTGCTGGCAGGCTGACGACGTGGTTGGCTTTGAGCCGAAGGCCGGCTCGCTGACGGGCGGTATCCAGGCTACGGGTAACTATCCCGGTCGTGCTCGCAACATCGACGAGCTGCGCCAGGATGTGCTGAAGGCCGCTTCGCTGATCCCCGGTAAGCACCGCCTGAACCTCCACGAGATCTATGGCGACTTCGGTGATAAGTTTGTTGATCGCAATGAGGTGGAGCCCTGCCACTTCCAGAGCTGGATCGATTGGGCGAAGGCCAACGATATGAAGCTCGACTTCAACTCGACGTCGTTCTCGCACCCCAAGTCGGGTGATCTGTCGCTCTCGAACCCCAACCCCGAGATCCGCAACTTCTGGATCGAGCACACGAAGCGCTGCCGCGCCGTTGCCGAGGCTATGGGTGTTGCTCAGAACGACCCCTGTATCATGAACGTATGGGTACACGACGGTTCGAAGGACCTCACGGTAAATCGTATGTACTACCGCGAGCTGCTGAAGGATTCGCTGGATCAGATCTTCGCTACCGAGTATAAGAACATGAAGGATTGCATCGAGTCGAAGGTGTTCGGTATCGGTCTGGAGAGCTACACGGTAGGTTCGAACGACTTCTACATCGGCTACGGTGCTTCGCGCGGTAAGATGGTAACGCTCGATACGGGCCACTTCCATCCGACGGAGAGCATCGCCGACAAGATTTCGTCGCTGCTGCTCTACACCCCTGAGGTGATGCTGCACGTTTCGCGCCCCGTACGTTGGGACTCGGACCACGTGACGATTATCAACGACGAGACGCTGGAGCTCTGCAAGGAGATTACGCGTTGCGATGCGCTGGATAAGGTACACATCGGTCTCGATTACTTCGATGCTTCGATCAACCGCATCGGTGCTTACGTTGTAGGTTCGCGCGCTACGCAGAAGTGTATGTTGCAGGCCCTCTTGGAGCCCATCGCAACGCTGCGTGAGTACGAGGCTGCCGGTAAGGGCTTCGAGCGTCTGGCTCTCTTGGAGGAGTGCAAGTCGCTGCCTTGGACCGCTGTTTGGGATATGTTCTGCTTGAAGAACGATGTACCCGTAGGTGAGGAGTTTATCGCCGATGTACAGAAGTACGAGCAGGAGGTAACCTCGAAGCGTTAATCCCGATTCATTGCGTTTTTAACCTAAAAGAACAAAGATTATGTATCGTATAGTTTTGAACGAGACCTCTTACTACGGTGCCGGTTGCCGCTCGGTGATTGCCGACGAGGTGAAGAAGCGTGGTTTTAAGAAGGTGATGCTCATCACGGATAAGGACCTGGTGAAGTTTGGCGTAGCTGCCAAGGTGGAGGAGGTGCTCAAGGGTGCCGACATTCCCTACGAGATCTTCTCGGACATCAAGCCCAACCCGACGATTAAGAATGTACTCGACGCGCTGGCCGCATTCCAGGCTTCGGGTGCCGACTGCATCGTGGCGCTGGGTGGTGGTTCGTCGATCGACACGGCTAAGGCTGTGGGTGTGATCAACAACAACCCCGAGTTTGCCGACGTACGCTCGCTGGAGGGTGTAGCCCCCACGAAGAATCGCGCCGTTCCCACCTTTGCACTCCCCACGACGGCCGGTACGGCTGCCGAGGTGACGATCAACTACGTGATCACCGACGAGGAGAATAAGAAGAAGATGGTTTGCGTCGAT
Organism: Rikenellaceae bacterium; assembly: GCA_030529085.1. Classification (GTDB taxonomy): domain Bacteria; phylum Bacteroidota; class Bacteroidia; order Bacteroidales; family Rikenellaceae; genus Alistipes. Next base: position 17,124 of record JAUMXM010000010.1, read on the forward strand.
CCGAACGATATTCCGATGTGCTCGGTTATCGACTGCGAGCTGATGATGTCGATGCCCAAGGGTCTGACGGCCGCTACGGGTATGGATGCCCTGACGCACGCTATCGAGAGCTACATCACGCCGGGTGCCTGGACGATGAGCGATATGTTCGAGGAGAAGGCCATCGAGCTGATCCACGAGCACCTCTACAACGCTGTTCAGAACGGTCAGGATGTGGTTGCCCGCGAGGGTATGGCCAACGCGCAGTATATCGCCGGTATGGGCTTCTCGAACGTAGGTCTGGGTATCGTGCACTCGATGGCTCACCCGCTGGGTGCCTTCTACGACACGCCGCACGGTGTGGCTAACGCACTGCTGCTGCCCTACGTGATGGAGTACAACGCCGAGTCGCCTGCCAAGCCCAAGTACCTCGGCATTGCCAAGGCGATGGGTGTCGATACGACGGGTATGAGCGTCGAGGAGGGTGTAAAGGCCGCTATCGAGGCTGTGAAGGCTCTTTCGGTAAGCATCAACATCCCGCAGCGCCTGTCGGAGATTGGTGTGAAGAAGGAGGATCTGCACGACCTGGCTGTTGCCGCCTTCAACGATGTCTGCACGGGTGGTAACCCCCGTCCGACGTCGGTCGAGGAGATCGAGGCCATCTATAACATCGCCTACTAATAGCCCTCTAAGATGGAGATTCTTATCGGTCTATTGATTATTGCAATCGGCAGCTTCTGCCAGTCGAGCTCGTATGTACCTATTAATAAGGTACGCGCGTGGTCGTGGGAGAGCTTCTGGTTGACACAGGGTCTCTTCGCTTGGTTGGTGTTCCCCTTCCTGGGAGCACTCCTGGCGGTGCCCGAGGGTCACTCGCTGACCGAGCTGATTACGGGTGGGGATTCGTTCCGCATCGCGATGACGATTCTCTTCGGTGTATTGTGGGGTGTCGGCGGTCTTACCTTCGGCCTCTCGATGCGCTACCTGGGTGTGGCTCTTGGTCAGTCGATCTCGCTCGGTACGTGTGCCGGTCTGGGTACGATTATGGGCCCCGTGCTGCTCAACATCTTCTTCCCCGAGCTCAACGCCCTCCAGTCGCTGACGGCTGCCGTGATTATCGGCGTTGTGGTAACGCTGCTCGGTATCGCCATTATCGGCATTGCCGGTTCGATGAAGGCTGCGTCGCTTTCGGAGGAGGAGAAACAGGCTGCTGTGAAGGATTTCAACTTCCCGAAGGGTATCCTGATTGCGCTCTTGGCCGGTTTTATGAGCGGCTGCTTCAATGTGGGTTTGGAGTTCGGCAAGGATATCAACTTCGGTGAGCTGACCGATCCGATGTTCCGCACGCTGCCCGCCACGCTGCTCATCACACTGGGCGGTTTCGTGACGAACGCCTGCTACTGCTTGTGGCAGAATTGGAAGAATAAGAGCTTCGCCGACTACGGCAAGAAGGAGCTGTGGGCCAACAACGTTTTGTTCTGCGCCCTGGCCGGTGGTCTGTGGTATTCACAGTTCTTCGGTCTTTCGCTCGGTCGCAGCTTCTTCGAGACGGGTGGCGTGATGGATACGCTTTCGTTCTGCATCCTGATGTCGCTCAATGTGACCTTCTCGAATGTGTGGGGTATTATCCTCAAGGAGTGGAAGGGTTGCTCGAAGAAGACGATTGCTGTGCTGCTGGTAGGTATCCTGGTGCTGATTGCATCGACCTTTATTCCCGAACTATTAAAGTAAACTAAACGTATAAAAAAGATGAAATCTATTTTGGAAAACCGCCCTCAGCTGAAGGCCGAAATCGAGAAGGTTGCCGAGGTGGCAGGTTATCTCTGGACGAAGGGCTGGGCCGAGCGTAATGGCGGTAACATTACGGTCAATGTAACGGAGTATGTAGACGATGAGATTCGTCAGATGCCGGCCATTTCGGAGGCCTATCCCATTGGTACGACCGTTCCGGCACTGAAGGGTTGCTACTTCTACTGCAAGGGCACGAACCGTCGCATGCGCGATCTGGCTCGCTGGCCGATGGAGAATGGTTCGATTGTCCGCATTCTGGACGACTGCGCTTCGTATGTCATCATCGCCGATAATCCGGTGAAGCCGACCTCGGAGATCGCTGCCCACCTCTCGATGCACAACCAGATGGTTGAGAAGGGTAAGGGCTACAAGGCTGCCGTTCATACCCACCCGATCGACCTGGTGGCAATGACCCACAAGCCCGAGTTCCTCGAGAAGGATGTACTGACGAACCTGCTGTGGAGTATGATTCCCGAGACGCGCGCCTTCTGCCCGAAGGGTCTGGGTATCGTTCCCTACAAGATGCCGTCGTCGGTAGAGCTGGCCGATGCTACGATCGAGCAGCTGGAGGAGTACGACGTAGTAATGTGGGAGAAGCACGGTGTATGCGCCGTGGGTCCCGATATCATGGAGGCTTTCGACCAGGTTGATGTCCTGTCGAAGGCTGCCCAGATCTACCTCACGGCCAAGTCGATGGGCTTTGAGCCGACGGGTACGACCCAGGAGCAGATGTTGGAGCTGCAGCGTGCCTTCAACCTCTAAACCGAGATTTTTCTCATGAACGATGAGCCGTCCGTTTTCGGGCGGCTCTTCTCTTTGTGCTTGCAGGAGTGGGTGTGGGGGTAAAAGCAAAAAGAGAAGGTTGAAACCTTCTCTTTTGTGGGCCCAGAGGGGCATGATCCCACGACCTTCGGATTATGAGTCCGCTGCTCTGACCAACTGAGCTATGGGCCCTGCTTCAATTAAGCGTCTGCAAAGATAACACACCGATGGGGAAATTTCAAAATTTAGGATTTAAAATTCAAAAATTATTTTTTTTGAAGAAGTTTCGTTTCCGACGTCAGTTGCCGTCGTTGCTGTGGTTGCCGTTGATCTGCGCAGACAAAAAAAAGCGGTCACCTTTCGATGACCGCTTCGTAGCGAGAGAGAGACTTGAACTCTCGACCTTCGGATTATGAATCCGACGCTCTAACCAGCTGAGCTATCTCGCCATTGCTCTTAAAGCGAGTGCAAATATAAGCCAAAAATCCGGTTGTGCAAAATCTTTCGACGAAAAAAATTAAAAATATTCCTCTCCAATTCGCTTCGGCATTGATTTTGACCTCAATAGCGCGGTATCTTTTTTTGCGATGAATAGCTCAATTCGACAAATTCTGTTGCGCGCGAGCCATCTGCTGCGGTTGGTGGCAGGTCTGTGGCTGCTCGCGGCCTTTTCGTGGGAGATTCTCCATGGGGAGCATCCGCGCCTGTCGCCCGCCTATCTTTCGATGCAGTTGGTCGTCTGTCTGCTCTTTATGGGCGATTTTATGATCCGATGGCTCTTTGCCGAGAGACGTGATGCCTTCCTGCGCGCCAATTGGCTCTATTTACTCTTGTCGATTCCCTGGCTCAATCTGATCGACTGGAGTGGGGTAGCACTCACCCGTCCCTGGGCAATGGTTGTGGGGCTGCTGCCCATCCTTGTTCTGGTTCTTGCGGTGCATATTTTGTTGTCGTGGATCGACGAACGCAAGATACATCGCCTTTTCATCACCTACTTGGTAGGTGCGATGCTCTTTACCTACCTCTCGGCACTTATCTTCTACGATTTCGAAGGGGCACATAGCGGCCTGCCGGATAACTTCGGCGATGCCCTTTGGTGGGCCGGAATGAGCCTCTCGACGGCCGGAGCTCCCATTACACCCGCTACGGCTGTCGGTAAGGTCTTATCCGTGCTGCTCCCCATGGCCGGGATGTTGTTCCTGCCCATCTTTACCACCTATATTATGGAGCGTTACAACCATCGAAAATAGGTGTGAGGCTCTATCTGTAAGCAATAAAAAAACCGCCATGGTCTATGGCGGTTTTTCTTGTGGTGAACCCTATGGCCTACTTCTTGGCCTTCAGCAGGTCGCGGATCTCGGTCAGGAGCTCCTGATCGAGCGTCGGCTTCGGCTCCTCGGGTGCGGGTGCCGGAGCGGGCTCCTCCTTCTTCTTGAGCGAGTTGATCGCCTTGACCATCATGAATACACAGAAGGCCAAAATTGCGAAGTCAACGCACTGCTGGATGAAGGCGCCATACTTCCATACGATCTCTGCCACAGCGGGAGTCGTCTCGGTTGCCTCTACACCCTTCTTGATAACGAGCGTGAGATCGGCGAAGTTCGTGTTACCCATCACAGCTGCGATAGGGGGCATCAGGATGTCGTTTACGAGCGAGGTGACAATCTTACCGAAAGCACCGCCGATGATTACACCGACAGCCATATCCATCACGTTGCCCTTCAATGCAAACTCCTTAAATTCTTTCAAAAAAGCCATTGTTCTTCAGTTATTAAATGTTTGTATAAAAGTTGCTTTACTCGATCTCAATCAGAATGCCGTTGGTCTGAACATTCTCGCCAACCGCAACCAGAACCTGCTTAACGGTACCGGCGTAGTCAGTCTCGATCGTGTTCTCCATCTTCATGGCCTCGAGGATCATCACCTCCTGGCCGACCTTAACCTTGTCGCCAACCTGTACCTTGATCTCAACAACACGACCCGGCAGGGGAGCCAGTACTGTGTTGCCCGTGATGGGCTGTACCTGCTTCTCCTCGACTGCAGGAGCAGCAGCCTCTGCGGGCTTCGGCTCGGCAGCCTTCTTGGCCTCGTAGGCCTGCTTCTTGATCATCGTGAGGTAGTTCTTCGCAACGAGCGGGAAGAGCTCAAGGAGCAATACCTCCTTCTCGTTCTCGGCCAGCTTCACGCCACCGGCCTCTGTCAGCTCGGGGTTGGGCTGCATCTGATACTTCGACGTGTCGTAGGGGGTCTCCTCGCGAATGCCGCAAATCTTAAAGCGGAATTCGGGATCGATCTCTACGGGGGTCTTGCCGTACTCGCCCTTCACGAGGCCCACAAACTGCGAGCTCTTGTTCGAGTACATCGGGCGACCGGCCTTCTCGTCCATGGCGCAGTTTACAGCCTGAGCGCCTACAATCTGCGAGGTGGGGGTTACCAGGGGCGGCAGACCGGCAGCAAGACGTACCGAGGGAATCAGCTCCATAGCGCGGGGCAGAATCTCTTCGGCCTTGAGCTGCTTGAGCTGGGCCACCATGTTCGAATACATACCACCCGGAATCTCGGCCTTCTGTACGAGCTCGTTGGGAGCGGGGAAGCCGAAGTGGGCCTCAATCTTGCGACAAGCGTCGATGCAACCCTGCTCGTCATCCTCCTGGGCAGCCTTGATGGCCTTATCGAAGAGGGCGTCGATCTCGGCGGGGAGCTTGTCGGTTACGGGGTTGAAGTAGGTGGGTTCGGGTTTCTCGGTGCCAAATACCGACTGGTTGAGCTCCTTGCGGATCTCGCGCAGCTCGGTGTTGATCTTGGCAACAGCCTCCATGTTTACTCCGTGGTCGATGCCGAGCTTCTTGCAGACTACGTCGATGAGCTCGATTGCCGGAGCACCCGTACCGCCGGCAAAGTACCAGCAGTTGGTGTCCACAACATCCACGCCTGCTACGATGGCGGCCAAAACCGAAGCCAGACCGAAACCGGGCGTACAGTGGGTGTGGAAATCAACGGGGATTGCGATGTTCTGCTTGAGCAGCTTGACAAGCGTAGCAACACGACGCGGCGGAATCAGACCCGACATATCCTTGATCGTGATCATATCGGCGCCGAGGGCAGCCATCTGCTTGGCCTTGTCGAGGAAGTAGGCGTCGGTGAAGACCTGCTGGGGCTTCTTCTTGCCCAGCAGCTTCTGGAGGAACGAGGGCTCGGGGTACTTCGGATCGACCGTGTAGCACACTGCGCAGTCGGCGATACCGCCATACTGTTTAACGTATTTGATGGTTGATTTCACGTTGTTCACGTCGTTCAGTGCGTCGAAGATGCGCATGATGCCCAGACCGCTCTCGATGGCGTTGCGGCAGAAGCCGTCGATGATCTCATCCGTGTAGGGGGCGTAACCGAAGAGGTTGCGACCACGCGAAAGAGCCGTGAGCTTCGATACCTCGCCTACAGCTTCGTGGATCGACTCGAGGCGAGTCCAGGGATTCTCATTCAGGTAGCGCATCACCGAGTCGGGTACGGCGCCACCCCAAACCTCCATTGCGAAGAAGTTTGCGTCTTTGTAGTAGGGCAGGCAGCGGTTGATTTGCTCCTGCTTCATGCGCGTTGCGAACGAGGACTGCTGTCCGTCGCGGAGCGTTAGATCTCTGATTTTAAGAGTTCTTGCCATAGGTGTTTAATTTGAAAGTTATATTTTTTTAGTTTTTTCTCCTTATATTGTCTAATTAGGAATTCAAAGATAGCAAATAAATGCGAAATAGCAATTTAATTTTGAAAAAATCGCTTCTCAATCCCGATTTTCATTCAATCTTTGTACCTTTGGGGCTCCAACCCGACTAAAAACAACGCGAGAATGGCCTTGACGATAATCCTGCTTACGCTTGTTGCTTACGCTTCGCTGCTATTGGCAGTGGGGTGGTTTTCTGCACGCCGAGGTGGCAATGCAACCTTCTTTGCGGCCGATCGGCGCATGGCGTGGTATGTGGTTTGGCCGGCGATGATCTCGGCGGCAATGTCGGGCATTACCTTCGTCTCGGTCCCCGGCTCGGTGGCCGAGGATGGTTTCTCGTATCTGCAAATGGTGCTGGGTTTCACGGTCGGTCAGTTGCTGATTGCCTTTTGGTTGGTGCCCCTTTTCTACCGTTGGCGCTACACGTCGCTCTATGAGTATTTTGGCGACCGTTTTGGCCCCGCTACCCATCGTACCGGTACGTGGTGTTTCTTTGTTTCGAAGTTGGTGACAGCGTCGCTTAAGCTCTATATCGTGGCTGCCGTCTTGCAGGTGCTGCTCTTCGATGAACTTTCGATTCCCTTTTGGCTCAATGCCTTGGTGACGATGGTTGTGGTGTGGGGTTATACCCTGCGTGGCGGTGTGCGTTCGCTCCTGGCGACCGATTTGCTGAAAACGGCCCTGATGGTCACGGCGCTTCTTGCAACGATGGTGGCTCTGTGTGGTGCGATGGGGTGGAGCCTCCCCGAATTGACGCACGAGGTAGCCGTTTCGCCCTTCTCGCAGCTCTTCTTCTTCGATGACCCCGCTTCGGATCGCTATTTTTGGAAGATGTTCCTCTCGGGTATCCTCCTGCTGGTGGCCATGACGGGGTTGGATCAGGAGCTGATGCAGCGCAATTTGGCCTGCCCGACACCGCGTGAGGCGCAACGCAATATTCTGCTTACGGCTCTTTGTCAGGCCGTTGTGATAGCGCTGTTTTTGGTGTTGGGAGTTTTGCTCTATCGTTATGCCCTGTCGGTTGGTTTGGAGCTCCCTGAGAAGAGCGACGAACTCTTTGCGTGCGTAGCCATGCGTGGCGGACTCGGAACGTGGGTCGGAGTCCTTTTTGTGGCCGGGTTTGCCTCGGCAAGTTTTTCGGCGGCAGGTGGCTCTCTGACAGCACTTACCACCTCGTGTGCCATCGACCTTTTGGAGGGAAATCGGCGTTTCGATGAACAGGGGTTGCGCAAGGTGCGCTACGGGTTGCACACGCTCCTTTCGGGGGTGATGTTCGGCTTGGTTTGTCTGTTTGGTTATGTGGCCGATGAGAGTACGATTAACCTGATCTATAAGGTCGCCGGCTACACCTATGGCCCTGTGTTGGGATTCTTCCTCTTCGGCCTTTGGACCCGCCGCGAGGTGCGCGACAAGTGGACTTGGTTAGCGGCTGTTGCTGGGCCTATTACGGTGGCTTTGTTGCAGCTTTACTTGAGTCGATGCGGTCTGCAGCTCGGCTTCGAGATTTTGCTCTACAACGCCGGTGTTGTGATGGCGATCTTGGGACTTTTGAGCCGTCCGAAGGCTACTTCTTGAAGATGAAATAGACGGCCAAAATCAAGCAGAAGAATCCCGCAATGTGGTTCCATCGCAGCGCCTCGTTGCGCATGCAGACGAGCATGAAGATTGTGAAGACCGAGAGTGAAATGACCTCTTGGATCACCTTCAGCTGCCAGAGCGTAAAGGGGCCTCCGAAGGCTGCCGATCCGATGCGGTTCGCCGGAATCATGAAGCTGTATTCGGCCAATGCCACACCCCACGAGATAAGGATGATGGCGATGATACTCAATCGCTCAAATTTCGATTTGAAGGCGATTTGACCATACCAGGCAAGCGTCATAAAGGTATTCGAGATGACCAACAGGCCGATTGTTGCAAACCATTTAAACATAACAGGCTTATTTTTAGCGCTGCAAAAGTAGAAAATAAAATCGAATTATGTGTGAATCGAGTCAGAAATATGCATTGGTGACGGGTGGCTCGTCGGGTTTGGGACGCGCTTTGAGCCTACGGTTGGCTGCATTGGGCTACGGTGTTGTGGTGGTGAGCCACCAACAGGAGGCCAACGACGAGGTGTTGGATGCCTTGCAAAAGCGCACCTCGATGCCCTGTTATGCGTTGACCATCGACCTGACCACAGCGGGGGCAGCGGATGAGGTTGTCGCCTATACCGATTCGCTCGGCTTGGAGCTCTCGCTCGTGGCGCTGAATGCCGGTGGCTTGCTCTTTGGTGGTTTTGCCACCCATCCATTGCTGCAAGTCGATCGCCTTGTAGCTCTGCATGTGTCGGTAAATACGCGCCTCTGCTATCTCTATGGAAAGCGGATGGTGGCACGCCGAGCAGGATATATTCTGATTACCTCTTCGGCCTCGGCCTCGATGCATTACCCCTCGATAGCCCTCTATGCGGCGTCAAAGAGCTACCTGGGCGCTTTGGCCGATGCTCTGCACGATGAGTGGCAAGGGTATGGGGTGGTGGTCACGGGGCTCTATCCCGGTGCGGTGGATACCTCCTTCTATTCGCTCGATAATCGCCTTCGCCGCTGGTGTCGAAGGCTACGCTTGATGCACTCGGCGGAGCAGATTGCCGAGCGCGCATTGCGCGGATTGTTTCGTGGAAAACGGCGTGTCGTACCGGGTGTGATGACGCGTCTTATGGTGCTGTTGACGCGCCTTTGCCCGGCTTGGACGATTCGTCGAATTGTTGCCCTGAAAGGCGTGAGGAAACTCCTCGAGTAAGTATTTAGATGATTTTGCTCAAATCTTTGATTTCTGCAAAATTATCAAAAATGTAATCAGCTAGATTTTCGTGCTCGATAACTCCTCTTTCGAGCGTCGTCGTAAGGCCTACGACAATCCCGGCTCCGGCGGTTCTTGCGGCCTGAAAACCGGCTCTTGCATCCTCGAAAATAACGCACTCTTCCGGCTTGACGCCTAGCTGTTCTGCGGCCGTGAGATAGATTTCGGGATTGGGTTTGCAGTGGGCAACGCTGTCGCCCGAAATCTTCAGCTCGAAGTACTCGTCGATGTTGCACTTTTCGAGCACAAACTCCACATTCTCGCGGCAACCCGATGATCCGACGGCACAGCGGATTCCCGCCTTGCGCAGCTGCTCCAACAGCGCGTGCAACCCCTCGACGGGGCGAATTTCGGGTGCGTAGATCTCGCGGTAGATTGCCTCCTTTTCATCCGAAAGCGCTTGCAAACCCTTTTCGCGGATAATCTCATCGGGAAACATCATGCGCATAATGTCGTCGCTGCCCATGCCGAAGGCGTTGTTGAGCTTCTCGCGCCAATCCTCGATGCCGTAGCGATCGCAGAAGATCTCAAAAGCGCGTACGTGGACCATCGAATTGTCGACCAGCGTGCCGTCCATGTCGAACAGGGCTGCTCGAATCGGGGTATGTTCTCTCTTCATTGGATGCAGATTTTACGATTTCTGCGCAAAAGTAATGAAAAAATGACAAAATCAAGCTCTGAGATTTTGCACTTCGCCATTTTCTGACTATCTTTATACGATTAAAACAAAAACTCATAATAAATCCAATCTATATGCAAACAAAAGAACTGATGTTGCAGGCCGAGAAGAACCGCAAGCGTCTGGTCGAGATTGTCCAGATCGCCAAGGCCGGCCATATCGGCGGTGGTCTCTCGTCGATGAACATGCTGACGGCGCTCTATTTTCATGTGATGAACGTCGATCCGAAGAATCCTAAATGGGAGGAGCGCGACCGCTTCGTGATGAGTAAGGGTCACTGTGTGGAGGCGCTTTACAGCGTTTTGGAGCACAAGGGCTTCATTACGAAGGAGCTGACCGACACCTACGGCGAGTTTGATACCCCTCTGGCCGGTCACCCGACGATCGAGGTGGCAGGTATCGAGGTCAACAGCGGTGCCCTGGGTCACGGTCTTCCGATTGGTGTGGGTATGGCCATTGCCGCCAAGATGGACAAGAAGGCCTGGCGCACGTATGTCCTGATGGGCGACGGTGAGCAGGGTGAGGGCTCGATCTACGAGGCCGCCATGGCCGGCAGCCACTACAAGCTCGACAACCTGGTGGCCATCATCGACCGCAACGGTTTGCAGATTAGCGATACGACCGAGAATGTGATGGCTCTGGAGTCGATCGAGGCTCGCTGGAGCGCCTTCGGTTGGGATGTGCAGGAGATCAACGGTGACTCGATGGAGGAGATTGTTGCCGCCTTCGAGAAGATCGACTATAACTGTGGCAAGCCCCACCTGATTGTTTCGCGCACGACGAAGGGTAAGGGTGTTTCGCTGATGGAGAACATCCTCAAGTGGCACCACGGTGTTCCGACGGCCGACGAGTATAAGGAGGCCATCGCCGAGATTGATGCGCGCATCGAGTCATTAACGAAATAAGGAGTAAAAAAGCTATGGAGATTAAGAGTGTACCTTGCCGCCAGAGTTTTACCGATACGCTCGTTGAGCTGGCAAAAGAGGATAAGAACATTGTAGCCGTTACGACCGATGCCCGTGGCTCGGTGACGCTGACCAAATTTTTCAAGGAGCTGCCCGAGCAGGCCGTTGAGTGCGGTATCGCCGAGCAGGATGCTGTCGGCATCGCAGCCGGTCTGGCCCAGTCGGGTAAGAACACCTTCGTTTGCGGCCCCGCCTGCTTCTATGTGGCTCGCTCGCTGGAGCAGGTGAAAGTCGATGTGGCCTACTCGCAGAACCCCGTCAAGATTTTGGGTGTTTCGGGTGGTGTAGCCTATGGCGCATTGGGTGCCACGCACCACAGCCTGCACGATATTGCAGCCCTGCGCACCTTCCCCGGTATGAATGTCTTCCTGCCCTGCGACGCTCGTCAGACGCGCAAGCTGGTGCAGGCGTTGGTGAAGTTCCCCGAGGCTGGCTATGTTCGCGTGGGTCGCAACGCCGTTCCCGATGTTTATGAGAACGACGACTTCGCGTTCGAAATTGGCAAGGCCAATACGCTGCTCGAGGGTGACGATTTGACGATCATCGGTTGCGGTGAGACGGTCTACCACTGCTTGGAGGCCGGTAAGAAGCTCCACGCCGAGGGTGTCAAGGCGCGCGTGATCGACATGCACACCCTGAAGCCGATCGACAAGGAGGCTATCCTGAAGGCTGCTCGTGAGACGGGTAAGATTCTGACCGTCGAGGAGCACAGCATGTATGGAGGTCTGGGCGGTATCGTGGCCGAAATTACGGCGCAGGAGTGCCCCGTGAAGATGCGCATCCTGGGTATCCCCGACGAGAATGCCGTGCACGGCAAGCCGCTGGAGATATTCCACCACTACAAGCTTGATGCCGAGGGCGTTTACGAGACGGCTAAGGAGTTGCTGAAGTAAGTCGAAACCTACTTTAATAAAGTCTATGAATCGTTATATTATAGCTATTGACCAGAGTACGTCGGCCACCAAGGCGATCCTCTTCGACGAGAAGTGCCGACTGTTGCACCGCGTCAATATCGAGCATACGCAATACTACCCCCAGGCGGGTTGGGTCGAGCACGATGCCGAGGAGATCTACGCCAATGCGGTCGAGGCGATCCGTCGCCTGATGGAGGCCTATCCGACCGAAGAGGGTTCGACCTTTTCGCTCGCCATCACCAACCAGCGCGAGACGGTGGTGGTGTGGGATGCTGCTACGTCGAAGCCCGTGATGCACGCCGTGGTATGGCAGTGCCAGCGCGGTGCCGAGATCTGCCGACAGCTCAAGGAGGCGGGCCACGAGCAGACCTTCTTCAAAAAGAGTGGTCTTCTGATCGATCCCTACTTCTCGGCCAGCGGTGCCCGTTGGATTTTGGACAACGTGGAGGGTGCCCGCGAGGCTGCCGAGCGCGGCGAGCTGCGTATGGGTACGATGGATGCGTGGCTCATCTGGAAGCTCACCGAGGGCAAGGTGCACGCTACGGACTATACGAACGCTTCGCGCACGCTGCTCTTCAACATCCACACGCTCGATTGGGATGATGAGCTGCTTTCGCTCTTCGCCATTCCCCGCTCGATGATGCCCGAGGCGTTGCCTTGCGACGCTGTCTTTGGTCGCACGACCATCGAGGGACTCTTCCCCGAGGGTATCGAGATTGCCGGTGTGCTGGGCGACTCGCACGGCGCTCTGGCCGGTCAGATGTGCTTCGAGGCGGGTATGGGTAAGGCTACCTATGGCACCGGCTCGTCGGTGATGGTCAATATCGGCGAGGAGGCTGTTGCCGCCCCCGAGGGGTTGGTTACCTCGGTTGGCTTTGCCGCCTGCGGTAAGACCTTCTACGCCTTCGAGGGTAACATCCACTGCACGGGTGCTACGCTGCGTTGGCTCACCGATCAGCTGCAACTCATCGGCTCGCCCGCCGAGACCGAGGCCCTCGCTACGAGTGTCGAATCGACGGGTGGTGTCTATCTGGTGCCCGCCTTTGCAGGCTTGGGTGCACCCTGGTGGAACTCCGAGGCGAAGGCGATCATTGCCGGTATGAGCCTCGCTACGACCAAGGCGCACGTCGTGCGTGCCGCTCTGGAGGCCATTCCCTACCAGATCAAGGATTTGGTCGATCTGATGACGGGCAAGGCCGGTGTGGCTCTCAAGGAGCTTCGCGTGGATGGTGGCCCGACCAAGAACCGCTTCCTGATGCAATTCCAGGCCGATATGCTCAATGCTACGATCAACCGCGCCGATATTGAGGAGGCTTCGGCAATGGGTGCTGTGGTGATGAATGGCTTGGCGCGCAAGGTGTGGGCTACGCTCGATGAGGTGGCTGCGCTGCGCACGTCAGACAACCGCATCGAGCCGCAGATGGCTGCCGAGGAGCGTGAGAAGCTCTACGGTGGTTGGATCGAGGCTGTGAAATTGGTAAATCGCAAATAATTTACAAACAATAATAACTAAAACAACTACTACTATGTATGTATCTGCAAAAGCCGGTAAGGAGACCTTTGGTCTGATTATTGGTACGCGCGCCTACTTCAACTCGGCGCTGGCCATTGATGTTCGCAAGACCCTCTGCGAGGAGCTGGAGAAGGCGGGCTACGGCTATGTGATTCTGGATGTTGCCGACACGCTGACCGACGGCGCCATGGAGACCGTGGAGGATGGTCGCAAGTGTGCCAAGCTCTTCCGCGAGTACCGCGACGTGATCGACGGTATCATCGTGTCGCTGCCCAACTTCGGTTTCGAGGTGGGTATCATCAACGCCATTGCACGCGCCGAGCTGAATGTACCCGTCCTGGTGCAGGCTTGCGATGATGAGAACGACAAGGTCGATCTCGACAACCGCCGCGATGCCTTCTGTGGTAAGATTTCGGTTTGCAACAACCTCTACCAGTATGGCATCCCCTTCACCGACACCGAGCTGCACACCTATTCAATCCACTCGGAGTACCTGATGAAGGATATCAACAAGTTCGCTGCCACCTGCCGCACGGTGAAGGGTCTGACCCACGCCCGTATCGGTCAGATTGGTACGCGCCCCCTGGGCTTCAACACCTGCCGTGTGAGCGAGAAGCTGCTGCAGGCTACCGGTATCACGGTGGTTCCTGTCGATCTCTCGGAGATCCTCTTCAACGCTCAGCGTTACGACGAGTCGGCTGCCGCCATCAAGACCAAGATGGAGGAGATTGCCGCCTATGCCAAGGTGCCCGCTGCTCATAGCGACAAGGTGATCCGCATGGCCAAGTTGAGCTGCGCTGTCGAGGATTGGCTGCAGGTGAACGAGTGCAACGCTGCCGCTATCCAGTGCTGGGATTCGTTGGAGCAGAACTATGGCTGCGCCGCTTGTACGACGATGAGTATGCTCAGCGACAAGCTCTTCCCCTGCGCTTGCGAGACCGATATCGCCGGTGCCGTTTCGATGTACGCCCTGACGCTCGCTTCGGGCAAGGCTGCTACGCTGCTTGATTGGAACAACAACTTCGCCGAGGATCGCAACAAGTGCGTCTGCACCCACTGCGGTAATGCCCCCAAGAGCTTCGTGCAGAACGAGATTTCGCTCGACACGCTGGGTGTGCTGGGTCGCACGCTGGGTAAGGTCAATACCTTCGGTGCCGTGCAGGGTAAGTGCACGGAGGGTGAGTTCACCTTCTTCCGCATCTCGACCGACGACACGCTGGGCTGCATCAAGAGCTACCTGGGTAAGGGCCGCATGACGAACGATCCCTATCCGATGGCGGGTTGTATCGCTGTTACGGAGGTCGACAACCTCCAGCAGCTCCTGAAGTTCATCTGCAAGAACGGCTTCGAACACCACGTGGCTATGTGCCGCACCGATGTAGTCGATATCCTGACCGACGCTGTAGATAACTATCTGGGTTGGGATCTCTACCTGCACGAGTAAAAAATTGCGAAAGGATTTAAGCGGGTATTTTCGGCGTTACGCTTCTGGTGCGAAATCGCAGCATACCGAGCGTATGTGAGGCTTCCGCACCAAAACCAAGCCTTGAAAAAAGCCCCTTAAATCCTTTCTTACATATTTTAATATTGCCTATGAAACTACTCTGGATTTTTTTTGTGGCTCTGCTGACTTATGTTGGCGCGCAAGCCCAGCAACCCGTCTATGTGTATGGTGTCGATTATGCACAGGTGAAGGTTTTTGGTGCCGATGAGTCTCCGAACGATTTTGCGAAGGCTTTTGTCGGTATCAACGATCTGCTTTATGGCGAGATCGATAAATACGACTTCAGCGCGGTATTCGGCTCGGGAAATTACGAGGTCCATCACGAGGTGATGGCGAATCGTATTCTGCAAGCCGATCTCTCCGAGCTGCGAGCTCGCGGCCAAGCACTTCCCATTCTGAACGTGCCGCAAATTCTGGCTGCGTATGAGCTGCCCCATACCGAGGGCGTCGGCTTTGTATTGATTGCGCGCTTGCTCAATAAGACAAAGAGTCAGGGCTCGTATTATGCGGTGATGTTTGATGTGGCTTCGCGTCGCGTCCTGCTGCAAACGGAGATTACGACCCGAAGTCGTGGCTTTGGTTTGCGTAATTATTGGGCCTATACCGTCTATAACGCAATCAAGCAGTTGCGTATGGAGGTACCTGCCAACAAGTAACAAATGCTAACACAAATTTCTATGAAACTGAAAACTTTGATTTTGGGTCTGGTGCTAGCTGCGATGGCTGCCTGCACGGCTCCCGTCGAGAACGAGCGTGAGGTCTATATCTTCACGGGCCACCGTGAGCCCGCCTTGGATGGTCTTCATCTGCTCTACAGCTACGACGGCTACCATTGGGACAGCCTCCAGGGTTCGTGGCTCGTGCCGATGATCGGCAACAAGGCTCCCGAGTACTTCAACTACCACTCGAACAAGATGGAGCAGGGTAAGTATGTTCCCAACTCGATGATGCGCGACCCCTCGATTGTGCAGGGTCCCGATGGTACGTTCCACCTGGTCTGGACACTTGCCTGGTCGGGTGAGCTGGGCTTCGGTTACGCCTCGTCGAAGGATCTCATTAATTGGAGCGAGCAGCGCATTATCCCCGTGATGGAGGGTGAGAAGACCAACAACGTATGGGCTCCCGAGATCTTCTACGATGATGTAAAAGCGCAGTATATAATCGTTTGGTCCTCGTCGATTTTGCCCGAGAACTACACCGAGGCCGACAAACTCGGTCAGAACGGTTGCCACCGTGCCTACTACACCACGACGAAGGATTTCGTGGAGTTTGCCCCCAAGAAGCCCTTCTACGATCCGGGCTTCAACTCGATCGACGGCTTTGTCGTCAAGAAGGGCGAGGGTGACTACCGCCTTATCATCAAGGATAACCGCAAGCCGGGCTACAGCGACCTCTTCTGTGTCGAGGCTACGGATGCCGAGGGCCCCTATACGAATCCGACCGAGAAGTTTGCTCCGACCTATTCCGAGGGTGCTTGCGCTATCCAGGTAGGCGAGGAGTGGCTCATCTACTTCGATGTCTATCGTGAGTACCGCTTCGGTGCTGTCAAGACGACCGATTTTAAGACCTTCACGCCGATCGACGACCAGATTTCGCTCCCCGTAGGCCACAAGCACGGCACGATTATCAAGGTCAAGGAGTCGATCTTGGAGGCTCTGCTGGCCGAGGAGGCGAATCGTTATGGAGTAGAACAATAACGGATCGACTATGAAACGATTTCTCTTAACAGCGTGCGCCTCTATGGCCACGCTGTTGCTTTTTGCACAGACCCCTCGCACCGAGCAACTCATCGTTGATTGGGAGTTTCGCCGCGACCACGCAGCCGAAGCTACTGAGGGTTGGCAGCGTGTCACCGTGCCCCACGATTGGGCAATCTATGGCCCCTTCTCGCGCGAAAACGACCTCCAAACGGTTGCTGTGGTGCAGAATGGCGAAACGGTCGCTACTGAAAAGACGGGGCGCACGGGCGGCCTTCCCTATGTGGGCAAGGGGTGCTACCGCACCACCGTTGCGGTCGATAAGAAGTCCGATGCCCGCTACCGACTCCTCTTCGACGGTGCGATGAGTGAGGCGCAGATTTTTGTCAATGGCCAACAGGTCTGCTTCTGGCCCTATGGCTACAACTCCTTCTCGTGCGATGTAACCGAGTCGCTCCGCGCGGGCGAGAACGAGGTGGTTGTTCTGCTCGAAAACCGCCCCCAATCCTCGCGTTGGTACCCGGGTGCAGGTCTCTACCGCAAGGTGCGCCTGCTGACCCTGCCTGCGGTCCATGTGCCAGTGTGGGGTACGCAGATTACGACCCCCTATGTGGGCGAAGACTATGCCTCGGTGACCCTCAAGACCGAGATCGAGGGGCTGGCCGAGAAGAGCGCCATTACCCTCCGTACGGTGATCCGCAATGCCGAGGGGCGCAAGGTGGCCGTAAAGTGTGATACGCGCAAACTCTACTACGGCATGCCCTTCGAGCAGCACCTCACGATCGATCGCCCGGCTCTTTGGTCACCCGAGGAGCCAAACCTCTACACCGCAACGACGACCCTCATTTCCGAGGGTGTGGAGGTCGATCACTACACAACCCGCTTTGGTGTGCGCACCATCGAGTTGCGCGCCGACAAGGGCTTCTTCCTCAATGGCAAGCTGCGCAATATCAAGGGCGTCTGCCTCCACCACGACCTCGGCCCTCTGGGTGCGGCGGTTAATAAGGCGGCGATTCGTCGTCAGCTCACGTTGCTCAAGGAGATGGGTTGCGATGCCATCCGCACGGCCCACAATATGCCTGCCGAAGAGCTGGTCGAGTTGTGCGACGAGATGGGCTTTATGATGCAGCTCGAGCCCTTCGACGAGTGGGATGTGGCCAAGTGTGAGAATGGCTACCACCGCTATTTCGAGGAGTGGGCCGAGAAGGATATGGTCAATATGTTGCGCCACTACCGCAACAACGCCTCGGTGGTGATGTGGTCGGTGGGCAACGAGGTGCCGACCCAATGGAAGGAGAGCGGCTATCGTGTGGCGCGCTGGCTGCAGGATATCTGCCACCGCGAGGATCCCACCCGCCCCGTAACCTGCGGTATGGATCAGTTTCCGACCGTCTTGGAGAATGGCTTCGCGGCGCAGTTCGATATTGCGGGCTTCAACTACCGTGTCCACTTCTACGAGCAGGGCTATAAGACGCTGCCTCAAAATCTGATTCTCGGTTCTGAAACCACCTCCACGGTCAGCTCGCGCGGTGTCTATCACTTCCCCGCCGAGCCGCTGAAGGGGGCGATTCACCCCGACCACCACTCCACGTCCTACGATTTGGAGTGCTGCTGGTGGTCGAATCTGCCCGACGAGGATTTTGCGGCCAACGAGGACTATCCCTGGCTTATCGGCCAGTTTGTCTGGACGGGCTTCGACTACCTGGGTGAGCCTTCGCCCTACGATACGGATGCCTGGCCCAACCACTCCTCGATGTTCGGCATCATCGACCTGGCCTCGATTCCCAAGGATCGCTATTGGCTCTATCGCTCGATATGGAACACCGAGGCTGAGACGCTGCACATCCTGCCGCATTGGAATTGGTTGGGGCGCGAGGGTGAGATAACACCCATCTTTGTCTATACGTCGTATCCCGAAGCCGAGCTGTTTATTAATGGTAAGAGCCAGGGTCGTCGCGCCAAGAGCAAGGCGAGCAACATCGAACGCTACCGCTTGATGTGGAACGAGGTGCGCTATGAGCCGGGCGAGGTGCGCGTAGTGGCCTACGACAAGGAGGGTAAGGTGGCTGCCGAGAAGCGTATGGTGACGGCCGGCAAGGGGTATCAGCTCCGCATCGAAGCCGACCGCACGCTGTTGGATGCCTCGGGTGAGGATTTGGCCTACCTCACGGTGAGCGTGGTGGATCGAGCCGGCAATCCCGTGCCGACCGAGAGCCGCGAGGTGAGGGTCGAGGTCGAGGGGGCAGGTGCGTTCCGCGCCATGGCCAACGGCGACCCCACGTCGCTCGAACTCTTCCACGAAAATGCGATGCACCTCTTTAGCGGCAAGCTCACAGCCATCGTTCAGAGCGCCGACGAGGCGGGCGAAATCACTGTCACGGTACGTGCCAAGGGGTTGAAACCTGCCACGCTGACCTTGCAGACAAAATAATCGAAAAGGGGAGGTTGCGACCTCCCTTTTTTTCGCTATCTTTGCGACAAAATAAAATGCTATGGAGGAGAAGGAATTTTACGATAAGTTTGAGGAGAACCTCATTGTCGAGCTTTTGAAGCGTTGCACGCAGCAGGGACTCCTGGAGGGTACGTTGCTTTCGTCGGAGGATATCGACGAGCGTTGGAAGGAGTATGCGCCCCACTATATGGCCGATGCAATGAGCCAGCTCAACGACTATCCCGCCGCTGCAATGGCCTGGGCCGCCTATGTGGGTATGGCTGTGGCACACCGCTGGGATGAGGATTGGGTGCGCTACCACAACGAGCCTTACGAACAGCTGCACGGCAAGGAGGGCTTCGACGATATGGACGAGCACATCGTGCAGTCGATCCTGGGCCTCTCGCTCGAGTCGGAGACCAATCAGAAGATCGAGGAGCTACTTCGCAGTTGTGCCCAGCTCTGCATCACGCTCATCCGCCGTGAGCAGATCGAGGCGCAGACCACCAAAGCCTTCTATGTCTTTGCGCGCACGACACGCTGCATGTTCCGTATCGGAGCAGCGCTCGAACTCAAGCGCCTCGGCTACAAATTCGAGAAGGCCAATTTGAGCGAGCTGCCCCAAGCCTAAATAAAAAAGCTATCCGATTGCGGATAGCTTTTTTGTTGCTATTTGGTCCACTGTTCGAGCCAGCGCTCCAGCTCGGCGGTCCATTCGCGTTTGTAGGGCATCCACTCCTCGTAGCCCCAGCCGTGGCCACCCGTGGGGTAGATGAAGAGTGCCGCCTGAATCCCCTTGGCACGCAGAGCCGTGAAGTATTCGATGCTGTTCTGGCAGGGGACGGTTCTATCGTCGGCCGAGCAGAGCAGGAAGGCGGGCGGGGTATTCTCCTTGACCTGCTTCGAGGCCCAGTAACGATCGACAGCCTCGTCGCTCTCGTCGCCCATCAGGAGCGACTTTGCAAACCACTTGTTCATCATCACAAAGGGGTAGAAGAGAATCTGGAAATCGGGGCGATCCTCTTCGGAGGTGAACTGCGTGGCGGCCTGGGCTGCGAGGTTACCTCCGGCCGAGGCTCCCATGATGCCTACCTTCGCCGGATCGACGTTCCACTCCGCACAGCGCTCACGCATCGTGCGGATGGCTTGCAGGGCGTCGCTGATCGGAATCCCGATGTCGCCATTCGGCATACGGTATTTCAACACGGCGTAGGTGATTCCCTGCTTGTTGAACCAGGTGGCCATATCGTGCCCCTCGTGGTTCATCGCCAGGCGACGGTAGCCGCCACCCGGGCAGGAGATGATAGCCGGTGCGTTGGGTACGGAGGCAGGGTAGACATAGAGCGTGGCGCGCGAGATGTTGGCCACGCGGCCATTCTCGAGGGGTTGCTCGGGGCCCGTCAAACCATTCTCTTTTGGAGCGCCATTGGGCCATATATCCACTACAATAGGCTTGGGTTGTGCCTGCGCATAGCCGATGGCCAGCAGCAGCACGGCGAGTGTGAGGAGTCGTTTCATCGTAGAAGTTGTGTTAAAAGGTTGCTTAATGAGGTCGTTTCGACAAATTTAGTGATTTTAAAGCAAAGAATCAACCAAAAAATGGCTATCTTTGTTTATCCCCTAATCGAATTACAGATGAAAAGAAAGGTAGCTTTGGTTCTATCGAGCGGTGGCCCTCGAGGTTTTGCCTATATCGGTGCCCTCGAGGAGTTGGAGGCGCGCGGCTATGAGGTGACATCGGTGGCCGGCACCTCGATCGGCTCACTGGTGGGCGGTATCTATGCGGCCGGAAAGCTTCCCGAATTCAAGGAGTGGCTCTATCGACTCGATGCCTGGAAGGTCTTCTCGTTGCTCGATCTCTCGATCGGCTTGAACCATGTTGTCAAGGGTGAGAAGATTATCGAGGCGATGCGACAGGTGGTGCCCGACGTCGATATTGAGGCGTTGAAGATCCCCTTTGTGGCTGTTGCTGCCGACCTCTATACGGGCGAGGAGGTGCTCTTCCGCGAGGGAAAACTCTTTACGGCGATCCGTGCTTCGATTTCGATTCCTTCGTTGTTCCGCCCCGTGCCACATGGGCTGACGAAACTCATTGACGGCTGTGTCGCCAACTGCCTTCCGCTGAGCCGTGTGCAACGCACGGAGGGCGATTTGCTGGTGGCCTTCGATGTGAATGATATCAATGTGGGAGAGATTCGCGCCATTTTGGAGCAAGAGCATGCAGCACGGGAGGTGGATAATGCCTTCGGACGTCAGAAACGGTTGGAGTTGCGTGAGGCGATCTCAACGGCGACATCGATCGAATCGGTGAGCTTGGTCGATAAGCTGAAGTATGTTGGCTCGCGAGCCGTATCGGTATTGAAGGAGGTGATCAGCTACGAGGAGAATTACAACGCCGATACGGCGATGATCTATGGCGAAAATTACTACAATCTGATTGATCGCTCCTTCAGCCTGATGAACCATCGTCAATCGGAGCTCTCGATAGCCCTGCATCGTCCCGACATTGTGGTACGCATGCCCTTTGATGCCTATGGTCAGATGTCGGACTATGCCAAGGCGCAAGAGATTGCCGATGAGGGCCGTCGCTTGATGGCAGAGGCGCTGGACCGCTACGAATCCAGCCAGGAGTGTTGAACAAATAACGACTGAAGTGATGACCGAAAAGGAGAAGATGCTGCGCGGTGAACTCTACGATGCCAATTACAACGAAGCCCTCATTGCCGAGCGTACCCAATGCAAAATTAAATGCCAACGGTATAATACGATGCCCTACGATGCCGAGGGGCGGAAAGAGTTGCTGTCCTCGATTATTGGCAGCCACGGTGAGAATTTTATCATCGAGCCGGCGTTTTGGTGCGACTACGGTTATAATATCCACTTGGGCGAGAACTTCTATGCCAACCACAATCTGGTGATTTTAGATGGCGCTCCGGTGCGTTTTGGTCGCAATGTCTTTATTGCTCCCAACTGCGGATTCCACACCGCAGGTCATCCCCTCGATGCAGCACGACGCAATGCAGGCTTGGAGTACGCCCGACCGATTACCGTGGGCGACGATGTGTGGTTTGGAGCCGGCGTACAGGTGATGCCGGGTGTGACGATCGGCAGCAATGTGGTGATCGGTGGCGGTAGCGTGGTGACACGTGATATTCCCGCTGATTCGGTGGCTGTTGGTAACCCTTGTCGGGTGATCAAAAAGTTGGAGTAGCGATCAGAGAATTTTGAGCGCAATGGCGGCACACGCCTCGGCATCGGCCAGGGCGTGGTGATGCTGCTCGAGGTGGTAGCCGCAGGCTGCTGCTGTGGTGTGGAGCTGGTGGTTGGGCAGCGTGCGACCAAAAGTGCGTCGCGAGGCTGCTAACGTATCGTAGAAACAATATCCGGGATAAGGGAGTGCGTAGGCTTCGTGTACGGCCTTCAGACACCCCTCGTCAAAACGGGCGTTGTGGGCAACCAGCGTAAGCCCCTCGATCATCGGTTCGATCTCTTCCCATACTTCGGGAAAGCGTCGCGCTGTGTTGGTGTCGCGATCCGAAAGGCCATGCACCTGCTGGCAAAACCAGGCGTAATAGTTGGGCGTGGGGCGAATCAGGCTGTAGTAGGAGTCGACCACCTTACCACCGCGTACAACAACCACACCGACCGAGCAAACACTCGATCGCGTCCCGTTGGCTGTCTCGAAATCTATGGCTGCAAAGTCCTGCATACGGTGACAAAGATACTACTTTTTGGCGTATGGTTGCGAAAATCGACCTATAATTGAATAGAAAAAGCAGGAGCAGTTGTGAGGCTGCTCCTGCTTTTGTTGTGAGCGGTTGATTACTCCTCGACAATCTCGTACGAGGTGGCATCTACGTGGTAGAAGGCGAGGTACTCCTTGCCCGTAGCCTCCTTCTCGGCGGCAATCTTGGCGCGGAAATCGGCGATGCGCTCAGCTACCGAGTTGCCCGTTTCGCCACGAGCAGCCTTCTCGGTGCTGCAACCGCCTTCACCCTCTTCGCCATGCTCCTTTTCGGTGGCCGATCTGGCCTCCCAGGCTTGGAGGTAGGCCTCGTCGATGCGATCCTCGACGAGCTTCCCCGTTACACGTACGATGCTGTTCACACACTCCTGCTTGAAGGCGCCCAGCTCGCAAGCCTCGACGCGGATGGTCTTCGTCTCGTTGCTCCCCATCAGGAAGATCTTCGTGGCGCCGTGCTGGCATGCGTGGGTGCAGAGACCTTCGATTACAACCTCCTGGCCCGTCATCGTGGCTGCATCAGCCAGCAGAGCATCGATCTCGATGGCCGGCACAGCCTCTTCTGCAGCCTTGTTTTTCGTTGTGTTGCCACCGCAAGCGACAAGCATCGTCGCAGCAGCAAAAAGCATCATCAGTTTCGTTTTCATTTTGTAGTTGATTGATATGTTATATTTCTGCATTTTTTTTGCTTTACAAATATAACGAAAACTATTAATATTACCGCGTAGAATGTGAGTTAATTGTGCGAAAAGATCTCTGACCCGTATCGAATCTCTCTTATTTGGCCGTCTGGGTCGATGGGCTGCTTACTATTATTTTTTTTGTACGAATCGTCGCGATATCCGATTTATTTTTATAAATTTGTATTACTATCTACGTGATAGCAGAACATATTTTAGTGAAAGTGTTTCGCTAATCCTTGAGAGAAAATGTGGAAGTTTTCAATGCACAGGGATAACGCAACGCTCATCACCGCATATAGGCACGTATTCTGCGTGTGCTATTCGGTGTGGAGTATTGTTTATTTGTGCATGGGTATTTCCACAACCTTCTCTCAGATAGACGAATGGCTCCACACTTTCTGTTGTGTAAAAGCTCTTGTCCGGAGCCAAAGAGTAAAGCGTTGTTATGAAAAACTATTTCTTGGCTTTAATCGTATCCGTTTTGTTGCCGATGGGGCTGCAAGCGAAGGTCAAAGGGTATTACCGCGTATCGCTGAGTACGGTTGATGTTGTCGGTGAAAAAGGTGTGATTTCAAATCCGGAGAACGCGCAAGGGTTTACAACTCCTGTTTATGAGGATGATGTTATGGCCATTGCCTTTAACTTTGAGCCCACCCATATCGATTTCACCCTCTCGAACAAAAGCGACCAAACATTGAAGATTCTTTGGGATGAGGCGATTTATGTGGGTGGCCCGTCGGGTGTCAGTGTCGGAGTTTTCCATAGCGGAGTGAAGCTCATCGACAGATCTGCACCTCAAACTCCGACTGTAGTTGTGCGAGGAAGTAAAATCAATGATCTGTTGGTGACAAAGGATGGTGTCTCGTTCAATGGGACCTTTGGCCGATGGGTATACTCCTATATTCTCTATTGGGAAGATGCGCTTAAGCAGGTAAAAGTGTTGCTCCCCATTGAGGTGAATGGCGAAAAGCGCGAATATCTGTTTGATTTTGCTGTTAATTGGGAAAACATCAAAGTCAAGACGCGTATATACGATGGCAGAGAATACTATATCGAGAAAAAATAAGATATGATTCTAGAGGCGACATGATAGTCGCCTTTTTTATTGCTTTTCGCTTAACGGATGTTGTAAACGAGTAAGCACGAAAAAAAGACGACTGAATCACTTCAGTCGTCTGCGCTCTATAAATTGGCGGTGCGTAGGGGACTCGAAGTGCGATAGCACTCGCGCGATTGCCGCTGAAGATAAAAAAATAACTAATCGCGCAACCCCTTATTTTGTGAGTAGTGCCCACACAGCGACACGGAGCGCAGGACACGCAATGCGTGTTGTGCTTTTTTGTGTGCTACTCGTGCAACGAATGTTGCAAACGAGTAAGCACAAAAAAAAGACGACTGAATCACTTCAGTCGTCTGCGCTCTTAAATTGGCGGTGCGTAGGGGACTCGAACCCCTGACCCCGTGCGTGACAGGCACGTATTCTAACCAGCTGAACTAACGCACCAATTTTAGAACCTTGCAACCGGTGTTCCCTAATTGCGAGTGCAAATATACGACAAATTTTCAAACCTGCAAGCGTGTGAGGTGAAAAAAGAGCATAAATTTCTTTGTCGAAATGATCGGTAGGGGACTCGACGTGCAACGAAAGTTGCGAACGTGTAAGCACAAAAAAAGACGACTGAATCACTTCAGTCGTCTGCGCTCTATAAATTGGCGGTGCGTAGGGGACTCGAAGTGCGATAGCACTCGCGCGATTGCCGCTGAAGATAAAAAAATAACTAATCGCGCAACCCCTTATTTTGTGAGTAGTGCCCACACAGCGACACGGAGCGCAGGACACGCAATGCGTGTTGTGCTTTTTTGTGTGCTACTCGTGCAACGAATGTTGCAAACGAGTAAGCACAAAAAAAAGACGACTGAATCACTTCAGTCGTCTGCGCTCTTAAATTGGCGGTGCGTAGGGGACTCGAACCCCTGACCCCGTGCGTGACAGGCACGTATTCTAACCAGCTGAACTAACGCACCAATTTTAGAACCTTGCAACCGAGGTTTTACCCCCTGATTGCGTTTGCAAAGGTACTACAAATTTTCAAACCTGCAAGCGTTTTGGCCACTTTTTTCTTATTTTTTGAAGAAAGAGAATTGCACGCTGCCGTAACTCCTTAATTGCCAAAAGTAAGGGTGATTTTCGAAATTCTTCTCCTTCGAGTGTTCGAAGATGAAAATGCCCCCCTCGCGCAGTATGTCGCCCTCCAATACGAGCGGGATGATCTCCTCGCTGTGCTCCAAATCGTAGGGAGCATCCGAGAAGACGATGTCGAACTGCTTGGGGCAGCTCTTTAGGTAGAGGAAGGCATTAGCCTTGACGGGGTAGAGGGTGCGGATACCCAGCTCGCGTGCCGTTTGGCGAATAAAGTTGTGGTGCACGGCATTGATCTCGACCGAGGTGATCGACTTTGCGCCGCGTGAGGCGAACTCATAGCTGATCGACCCCGTGCCGGCAAAGAGATCCAACACGTCGCACTCCTCGATATCGACAAGGTTTTGGAGCACGTTGAAGAGGTTCTCCTTGGCAAAGTCGGTCGTGGGACGGGCACGGAGATTCTTGGGCGGGTTGATCGCGCGCCCCTTCAGGCTTCCGCTGATTATTCGCATACGGTCTTTTTGAAATAGGATTTGTAGAACTTCGTGCGGCGTTTGTCGCTCTTCTCAAGCTCCAGGCGCAGGGTATATCGTTTCGGGTCACAGGCATCGACTAAGCGCTCCATCAGCAACTCGCGATCGGCCTCGTCGGCAACACGAATCACTTCGGCCATCTGCAACTTCGGATCATATACCTTAATATATATAAGATCTTCGGCGTCGAATATCCAGATCGTCGGCTCGATGTTGCCCACTGCGCGAAGCAGTGGGGTGGTATAGCGCATCTTCTCGCCAAAGTGCTCTGTAAGGCGTTTCATCTCGTCGCGTTCGAGGGCAATGAGGGCCATGATGCCGCGATTGGTGTGGATGGCCAACACCTGATCATCGCCGGTCAGCGGCATGCCTGCAGCGGCAAACGAGGAGGCAGTGCCTTCGGTTGTGTACATCAATTCGGGCACAAGCAGCGTGCGGTGGGTGAGCAGTTCCACCTCCTCGGCCTTAGCCTCGATCGCTGTCCATGAAAAAGAGTGTCCACCCGTAAGTCGGATGGACACCTTTTTTTCTACCATGTTGGTCGTAGCCATTAGTCCTCCCAGTTACCGGCCTCGTTGTTACCGGTCTCCATCGAACCAAACTTGATACCGGGGTAGCGGTTGAAGTTGTTCACGTCGTCGTCGATCTTGTTAACGATCTCCTGACGGAAGGTAACCGTATCCAGGAACATGATATAGGGTGCACGGCACTCAACCACGGGGATTACGATCTTCGACTCGGTCGTGATCTGACCGGCCTCGAGGATGAACTCGGCCTTGTTATCCGTCGTGGGGATGTAGCGCAGGTTCATGATCTCCTCTTTGGTGAGCTTCTTGGGCGAGAAGATGGTGTCGATAACGGAAACCTGGAACTTCTCGACATTCTTCTTACCCTGACGCTTCAGCAAAGCCAAACCTACCGAGTCATCCTCATCGACGAGCTTGCGCTCCATCTCGATGGTCTCGTTGAGAATGAAGTTGGCCAGCGAGTCGAAGTCGGCGGTGAAACGCTGATACTTCGATTTGAAGGCGCGCTCTGCGGTGCGGATGTCCTTGATGCGCTCGATAACCTGGGCGCTCTTCGACTTAAGTTCGTTCTCGAAGCGGATAGGCGTCGAGATCTGCTGGTAGATCACATAGACGAAGCCAATGATCACCAAGGCCAGAAGAATTTGTGCGATTTTTTTCATTTTTATTTAGGTTTTGTTTATTAATTTTGTCCTATAAAACGAGCATTCAATGGAAAGTACCCGTATTGCGACTCAAATTTACACCAAAATTTGTTTTCAAACAACCTTTGGACAAAAAAAAATCATAGAAAAGTTGTCAAATTGGCTTATTTCCGATGATTTTAACCGAATTTTTGTCTTGAACGGCTATGCAGGTACCGGAAAAACAACGCTCATAGCCGCCACGGTAGCCGCTCTGAAGGAGTCGGGCATGCGTACCGTGTTGTTGGCTCCGACGGGTCGCGCTGCGAAGGTCTTGGCGCGCTATTCGGGCGAGAAGGCGCTCACCGTTCATAAACATATCTACCGCGAAAAGACCAATGCCGACTACGAATCGAAGTTCACGTTGAACTTGAATCGCGAACAGAACACCCTATTTATAGTAGACGAGGCTTCGATGCTCTCGGTGACCTCCTCCGACACAACCTTTGGCAGCGGCTCGTTGCTCGACGATTTGGTGCGCTTTGTGCGTAGTGGTAGAGCCTGTCGCCTGATGTTGGTTGGCGATAGTGCCCAGCTGCCGCCCGTTGGGTGCGATTTCAGCCCTGCGCTCGACCCCGACACCTTGTCGCGTTACGGCGAGGTGGAGTACTGCACCTTGGACGAGGTGGTGCGCCAGGAGGCTGAGTCGGGTATTCTGTTCAACGCTACGATGGTGCGCTGCATGTTGGAGCGCGGCATCGTGGCTGTACCGCGTTTTGAGCTGGATTTCCCCGATATCGAGGCAGTCGAGGGGGGTGAGTTCCTAGAGCTTTTGGGCGATGCTTATGCCAAATATGACCGTGATGAGGTGATTGTCATCACCCGCTCGAACAAGCACGCGAACCGCTACAACGAGGGTATCCGTCGCTACGTCTTGGGCGCCGAGGAGGAGATAGAGAGCGGCGACATGTTGATGGTGGTCAAGAACAACTATTATTATACGGAGCGCATGGAGGAGTGCCCGATGCACTTTGTGGCCAACGGCGATATCGTGCGCCTGAAGCGTCTGCGCCGCTTTGAGGATTTCTATGGTTTCCGCTTTGCGAATGCCGTGTTGGAGTTCCCGGACTACGACGATACGCAGCTCGAGTGCAAAATCCTGCTCGACACGATCGCCTCGGAGTCTCCGTCGCTTACGCGCGAGGAGCAGACGCGACTCTTCTATGAGGTGGAGAAGGATTACCTCGACATTAAGAGTAAAATCAAGCGTTTCAAGGAGATTCGTGAGAATCCCCACTTCAACGCGCTGCAGGTGAAGTTCTCCTATGCTGTCACCTGCCATAAGGCGCAGGGTGGTCAGTGGCGCGCGGTTTTTGTTGATCGCTGCCTCTTTGGTGACGAGCAGATCACGACCGATTTGATGCGCTGGCTCTATACGGCCTTGACCCGTGCCACCGATAAACTCTACCTGGTCAACTTCGACGAGCGTTTCTACGAATAAAAGCTATCCGCCGATCATGCCGAGTGATTCGAAGAGCAGCCTGTATTGGGCTGCTTTTTCGATTAGGGGGAGGGGATAGGCGCGCGACGTGGAGGGCATGCGGTAGAATTTCAGAGTCCGAAATTCGGCTTGCTTGTCGTTGTCAAAAATCGAAACTCTCACTTCGCAGAATGACCCAATCGCGGGTGTATCGCAGCCCAAAATTTCGGCAACTGTTTCGGTCGCCTTTTGTCCCGTGGTGACAATCGCACGGCATGCGGGGAGCTCTTTGAGCAGCTGCCCGATTGGTGCACATTCGACAATTTCGAGATACTTATCCGAGGCGTTATCCTTCGCTCTTCGCACCTTTGTGGCAGCATCGTAGAGGGCAATTCCGTGCGATTGACAAAAATCGACGATTCGCTCGTAATCGAATTGTTTTCTTCCATTTACGAGCAGGTGGTTGCGATCCGAATACCAGATATGTCCCATGATATACCAGAAATCGTTGGTAATATTCGGGTAGTAGAATTTCATGTTCCATCGGTGGGGTTGTGGTGGGAAGCTGCCCAGGAAGAGAACCTTTGCCTCGTGGGGCAGAAATGGTGTGAAGGGGTGTGTCTCGATGGGTTGTGTCATGGCTGTGCGACTCTTTTTTCAAGACAAAAGTACTACTTTTTTGCGAATCTCCTTTCCGCACGTGGCAATAACATAAACTTTTTCATTCTGCGCCTCGGAGGAGGTGTTTAATATAATATTGGCACTAATTTCTTCGTACGCAATAAATACTACAAATTCTCGATTTGGCAATTTTATAGAATCTGAAAGCGCTATCATAAAATCCTATATGTTGATAAATTTAGGCGTTTGGTTGATGTTTTTGACGTAAAAAATGATAATTTTGTATAAATAAGTAGTATAAAACATCTGTTTTAGCTACTTATATGA
This sequence comes from Rikenellaceae bacterium, assembly GCA_030529085.1. GTDB lineage: Bacteria > Bacteroidota > Bacteroidia > Bacteroidales > Rikenellaceae > Alistipes. Next base: position 46,594 of record JAUMXM010000010.1, read on the forward strand.
TAAGTGAAACAAACGAAAATTGCTCTAAAATAGATTTATGAAGCGTTTTTTAGCTATCCTTGTATTGGTGGGCTTTGCAACCTTGTTGCCCATCGATCGAGCACATGGTCAGGATGTTGCAGTCAAGACCAATCTGCTGTATGATGCCACACGTACGATCAACCTCGGCCTGGAGGTTGGGTTGGCGCCTCGTTGGACCATCGACATCTCCGGAAACTACAACGCATGGAAGATCAACGAGTCGGCCGACGTCTTCTGGAAGCACTACATGGTGCAGCCTGAGTTGCGTTACTGGTTCTGCGACCGTTTCTCGGGTCACTTCCTCGGCCTTCATGGGTTGGGTGGCAAGTACAACTTCAGCAATATGGACAACGATATCGAGTTCCTCGGCACCGATTTTTCGAAGTTGAGCGACTATCGCTACCAGGGTTGGGCCGTGGGAGCCGGTATCGGTTATGGTTATCAGTTTGTGCTGGGTCGCCACTGGAACCTCGAGTTGGAGATCGGTGCGGGTTACATCTACACCGAGTACGATAAGTTCGAGTGTCCCGAGTGTGGTGCTCGCCTCGAGGAGGATGTTCCCTACCACTATTGGGGTATCACCAAGGCGGCTGTTTCTATTGTCTTCCTCTTCTAAATTTTTGCATGATGAAATACACATTCACGATACTCGCTGCTCTCCTCGCTTTTGTGGAGGTTGGCGCCCAAGAATTGCAGGCTGTAAAATCGCAGCCGATCTTTGATGGTGAGGTTACGGTACACGATTTTTCGTTTACGCGAAACGGTGACTATATGTTTGTGAATATGGACATTGACCTCTCCGAGCTCAACGTTCACAACAACCGCGCAACGGTCCTTTCACCCGTCATTGTCAACCAGAACAATCAGATCGACCTGAATGGGGTCGGAATCTATGGCCGTCGTCGCTATTTTACCTATGTCCGCAACGGTTGGTCTACGTTGGGTAATGAGGGCGATATGCTCTTCAAGGAGAGCGAGAAGCCCGAGATTATAAACTTTAGCCAGTCAGTGCCTTACGAGGACTGGATGAATGGTGCCAAGGTGGTTGTCGGCAACCGCACCTATGGTTGTTGCAACAAGGTGCTCGACGAGCGTTTTGCCGAGCTTGGCTCCTATCGCCATTGGGTCTATGCGCCCCATTTCGCATTTGTACGTCCGCAGGCCGAGGCTGTCAAGACGCGTGAATTGTCGGGTTCAGCCTTTGTCGACTTCCCCGTATCGCAGACGGTGATCTATCCCGAGTATCGCAACAACGTCGTCGAGCTGGCCAAGATTACCGGCACGATCGACTCGGTGCGCAACGACAGCGACATTACGGTGACCGCGATTTCGATCAAGGGTTTCGCCTCGCCCGAGAGCCCCTACGACAACAATACCCGCCTGGCCAAGGGGCGTACCGAGGCGTTGCGCGTCTACGTGAATAAGTTGTACAACTTCCCCGAAAACTTTATTGCCACCGATTATGAGCCCGAGAACTGGGAGGGTCTGCGTGCCTTCGTCGAGCAGTCGTCGTTGCCGCACCGCCGCGAGATCATCGCGCTGATCGATGGCGATCGCGAGCCCGATAACAAGGAGTGGAAGCTCAAGTCGACCTACCCCGAGGAGTATCGCTACCTGCTTAAGACCTGCTATCCGGCACTGCGCCGCTCGGACTATCGCATCGAGTACATCGTGCGTGGTTTCAGCGATGTGGAGGAGATTCGCCGCCTGGTGAAGGAGCGTCCTCAGAAGTTGAGCCTCGAGGAGTTCTACCTCGCTGCCCAGGGTCTGGAGTCGGGTAGTGATGAGTTCTGCGAGATCTTCGATGTGGCTGTCCGCATGTATCCCAAGGATGAGGTCGCCAACCTCAATGCGGCCAATTCGGCGATGATGTCGGGCAACATGAAGGGTGCCGAGCGCTTCCTGGAGAAGGCCGGCAAGAGCGACGAGGCGATTTATGCGCGCGGTGTCTTTGCCGCCTTGGAGGGCGATTACGATGCTGCCGAGGATTACTTCCGCCTGGTCGAGAATGCGATTCCCGAGGCGAAGGATGGCCTGGAGCAGCTTGCCAAACTACGCGAGTAAACCATTTAACAAAAAAAACAATAAACTCAATTAATCTATTTTATTCACTTCAAAACTTTCACATTATGAAGAAGCTTTTAATTTGCGCTTTTGCGCTTGCAGGCCTTTGGGCTTGTACATCGAGCGATTCGGAAGAGGTGAAGCCGTCGCAGGCAGGTGATGTCTACATGAAGTTCTCCGTGAAGATGGAGACGACGCGTAGCCAGACTGACGAAAGCGGTGACACCAATTCGAACGCTGATCCCGACTATGAGGTCGGTAAGGACGTGGAGAACAAGATTTCGTCGGTTGACATTGTGCTGGTTGGCACTGATGGCGAAATTAAGGCTGAGGGAGTGGCATTGACTGCTGCAGCAACGGACACTTATGTGGCTTCGTTTGAATCAACCGCATTGGTTGGTGGACAGACCTATACTGTGTACATTGTTGCCAATGGCACTTTTGTAGATGTGGAGAATGTTACGGAAGTTGGCGCGGATGTTACGACTACGATCGCCAAGCCTAACTACTTCTTGATGACCAATGCAAATGAGGCACAATACAATGTTGCAAAGTTGCCTGACGATTTGACCATTTATAACACGCCGCAGAACCCCTACAACCTGGGTGCCTACGAGGTGGAGCGTGCTGCTGCCCGTTTCGACTATAAGGCGGCTAAGACTGACAACATCTATACATTGTGCGAGGATGCTGATGAAAACGCAACGGTAAACATTCAACTTACGGAGGCCGCGCTGATTAACATGAGTAAGAAATTCTATGATTTCCGTCGTGTGTCGGCTGATGGTACGGCTACCAATGCTGTTATCGGTGGTGTTGAAACCCCGAACAACTTTGTGGTCGATACGGACCATGCAGCAAAGGCTGCTGGCTATACTGATGCTCAAGCTGCAAACTTCCACAATCACATGTCAACGAACACGTGGTCTTCGTGGAAATCGTTTGCGAATCTTGAGGACGACAATTGGAAGGGTAATGCCGCTGAGGGTGAAACCGCATTGGACGGCTATCAGATTTGGCAGTATGCTTCGGAGAATACGATCCCCAATATTAATGCTCAGCAGCATGGTATTACGACGGGTATTGTTTTCAAGGGCAAGCTGATCGCTACCGATAAGGCTCCTCAAGCTGTTCAGAGCGCTTTCTCGGCCGAAAATAAAGAGATGATTTACGTCTTCAAGGAGGTGCTCTACGGTACGTGGGCCGATGTGAAGGCTGCGGCTGAAGCAAAGAACAATGATGCTACCGTATCTCCCGTTAATCCCGAGTTGGCTGCTGCTTACAACGCTGTAGTAGCTGCAGGTGAGACCGTTGCTGCTAAGGCTGCTAATGGCTTCACGGGTTATGCTCCCGCTACTGATGGTAACTACTACGCTTACTACTACTACTGGAACCGTCACAACGACAACGGCGAGCCTTACGAAATGGGTAAAATGGAGTTTGCTGTAGTACGCAACAACGTTTACAAGCTCTGTGTTGAGAATATCACCAAGTTCGGTCACCCGACGCCGGGCGATCCCAACAGTCCCGATCCGGATCCCGAGGATCCGACTGATCCCGACGAGTCTGAGAACTACTACTTCACCGTGACGGTTAAGGTACTGCCTTGGGTAGTTCGTATCAATAACATCGAGTTCTAGTTTAAGAATCGAAACCAAAAACAAAATGAAACTTACAAGTATAGTTTCACCTTGTTGTGCTGTTAGCAAGAGGCTTTTGTGCCTCTTGCTGGCGGCCCTCGGGTGCATTTCGTGCGAAACTATCTACACCGACCAAAGCGACTGTCCGCGTGGACTCTCGTTGCGTTTCGTGTATGATTACAACATGGAGTATGCAAACGCATTCCCCGCAAAGGTAGATTGTGTCACCCTCTACGTCTTCGACGAGGCCGGCAACTATGTCGACCAATATGTCGAGACAAGCGACGTGTTGGCCGACGAGAACTACCGCATGCAGGTTGCCCTCGACCAGGGAAGCTATACACTCGTGGCCTATGGCGGCATGGCATGTGGCAAGCAATCCTTCACAATGCCCACCTTCAGCCGTGCAACGGCTTCGCGCTTCGAGGAGCTCTACACGGAGCTCAACCACACCAATTTCGTCTCCAAAAAGTCGCTCCACCCCCTCTTCTACGGTCGCCTGAATGTGACCCTGGGTGTCGATGACTTTATCGAGGAGACGCTCTACCTGATGAAGGATACGAACAACGTGCGCATCGCGCTGCAGCAGATCAACGGCGAGACGATCGCCGCATCGCAGTTCGAATTCAAAATCACGGATGACAATTCCTACTTGAACTACATGAACGAGGTGGTACCGAAGGGTACAATCACCTACACCCCTTGGGCTCAGGGCGAGCAGATTGTGGGCAGCTGGGAGGATAACGAGACCCCCGTATCGGTAGCCTATGCCGAGTTCTCGACCTCGCGTCTGGTAGCCGGCAACAACCCGCGACTCACGATTACGAACAAGAAGGACGGAAAACAGGTCTTCTCGATTCCGCTCATCACCTATCTCATGCTCCTGCGCAGCGACCTCTATGCCGATATGGGCAAGCAGGAGTACCTGGACCGCGAAAGCGAGTGGTCGATGGTCTTCTTCCTCGACGACGGCTTCCGTTGGATTCAGACCCACATCATCATCAACGACTGGACGGTACGTTTGAACAATGCCGACCTCAATTAATTGAAAACAACAGGGTAACATTTGGCGATGATACTGACACAAAAATATAGTGCAACGAGGCTGTTGGCAATGCTCATGAGTGCATGGCTGATGGTGGGATGTGCTATCTACTCTTCGGAGGATGAGTTGGTGGAGCCGAACAAGGACAACACGTCCGACAAGGTGACCCTGAATCTGAATGTAGCGGTTACCGATGGTGCTGCCTTCCTGGGACAGAGTACCCGTGCAGACTATTCGGAGGCTGTGAGTGATGGCGAGAAGATGCAGACCCTGCGTCTGATTATCGTACGTCCCGACGGCACGGTGGAGCACAACCGCTACTATGACTTCCACCAAGCACCCTCCACCACGTTCACCTCGGCAAAATTCGAGGTTGTGGGCGGTGAAACCAAAAATGTCTATCTCTTTGCCAACGAGAATACCACCTTCAGCACCAACCACAAGGTCTTCGACTACGACTTTGAGGCACTCGAGGCGGGTGATCAGTTCCCGGCCGAGGAGCTCGCGGCAGTTACCATAAACCTCAGCGACAACCAAACCTGCCTCCCCTTACCGCTCTTCATGAGTGAGCAGCACGAGGTGGTTGTCCCCGCCAAGCAGGATACGCATGTCGAGCTGATTATTGTCCGCGCTGCCACGAAGTTCACCTTCCGACTGATCAACAACAGCGCACTGCCGCTCCTGCTCTCCAAGCTGACCATCGAGAAGTTGGCACGCGCCGAATATATGCTCCCGAATGGGGTAGTCTATGGTTTTGAGAACAATGTGCAATACATCGAGTCGTACAACGTACCGATGGTGGGCAATAACGAACACTACGAATTTGTTTCAAACTTTGCCGATATCGAAATCCCGGCATCGAACAGCTCGTCGCCCCTGATTCTCGATCCCTTCTACCTGCTCGAGAGTAAATACGATGATACGCCCGACGAGGATAAGCGCAACTACAAGATTTCGCTTACCGCCGACGGCCACACCTATACCGACGGCTTCTTCGACAACCTCGAA
>JAUMXM010000036.1 GCA_030529085.1 Rikenellaceae bacterium
AAAATTAGAGATTAGATATTGAGAAAGAGGTTGAACATATCATAAGCACCTCAAAGTGGTAATTTTAAGTTAGGTTCAAAAGAGAAGGAGGGCTGTCCTAAGGGACAACCCTCCTCTCGATTTTTCAATGTAGGTTTAGAACTGCACGACCGGTGCCTGTGCTGCGCCCTCCACCGATTCAAAGTATGCCTTCTTCTCGAAGCCGCACATCGAAGCTACAAGGCTGGCGGGGAAGCGACGAACAGCGACATTGTAACCCTGAGCCGTCTCGTTGAACTCCTTGCGAGCCACGGCGATGCGGTTCTCGGTGCCCTCCAGCTGGGCCTGAAGCTCCAAGAAGTTCTGGTTGGCCTTCAGGTCGGGATAGTTCTCGGCAATGGCAATCAGGCGACCCAACGCCGAACGCACCTCGTTCTGCGCGGCCTGGAACTCGGCCAGCTTCTCGGGGGTCAGCTCATCGATATCCATATTGATCGACGTAGCGGCTGCGCGGGCACTTACGACCGACTCGAGGGTCTCCGACTCATGGGCAGCATACCCCTTGACCGTATTGACCAGGTTGGGAATCAGGTCGGCACGACGCTGGTACTGCGTCTCGACATTCGACCAGGCCGTAGCTACCGCCTCATCCTTCGTAACCAGACCGTTGTAGGTCGAGAATCCATAGAGGGCAACCACCGTAGCGATACCCAATACAATCATCCATTTCTTCATAATTTGCTTATTTTTAGTTATTTTTTTGAGTTTTCATTACCAACGTGAGCCGGCACCACCGCCACCAAACGAGCCGCCACCAAAACCGCCACCCATCGAGCCGCCGCCGAATGAGCCGCCACCAAAGCCCCCGATAAAGGGGCCGCCGCCCATACCGCCGCGATGGTGGTTCTCATCAATCTCGCGGCGCATCTTGCGAACCTCGGCACCACAAGCACGACAAACATAAACATCCTGATAGAGGCGGAAACCGTTGCTATAGCCCAAATCGTACTGCTCGGCAAGCTGCAACTTACGTTTGCCGCACTTGGGGCATCGGCTGCGCATCACGGCAATCAGCATCAGCGCCACAAAGGGGCAGACAAAGAAGAGAATCAGCAGCCAGGTGGGATCCTCCGCAGTCCCCTCCGCAGCAAGCGGCTCGCTCCCCTCGAGGGTGCGCGCCACCGCCACAACACCCGCCAGCATACCGCTGCTATAGTCGTTGCGGCGGAAATGGGGCAACATATAGCTCATCTGAATCCGCTTGCAGATGGCGTCGGGCAGGATTCCCTCCATGCCGTGGCCCGTCACAAAGCGAATCTCGTGGGCCGAATCGACCAGCAGGATACCGAGGCCGTTATCACCCTCCGCGCGTCCCACGCCCCACGTTGAAAAAAGCTCATGGGCAAAGGTAAAGACATCGTCCGAGGCGATCTCCTTGACGGCCACCACCGCCAGCTCGGCATAGCCGCCCGTGCGGAGCGTATCGCAGATGAAGTTGATGCGCTCGACCGACTCGGCCGACAGAATACCGTCGGGGTTGGAGACGTAGTGCGAGCGGTTGGCCACCTGCACGTTGGGGATATCCTCGATGCGGTAGGGCGCAGCGAGGGCTGTCACGGTCGAAACCGTGAGTAGCGCCAAAAGCAGCAGGGAGCGGAGTCTTTGCATCGTCTATTTTTTAAGTGTTAAGAGGCGGTAGGCCCAGGGAGCCATAATCTCCGACACCTCGGTCGGAAGGTCATACTCCGCCTCGCGGATCCAATCGCGGTACTTGCCCGCATAGATACCCGTATTGTACTCGGCCTGAATCGTATAGGGCGAGAGGTTCATCACCGCCACCACGCGATCCTCGCTCGACTCGCGCACCAAAATCAGCAGGCAATCCTCGGCATTGTTGCGAATCTCGACCCACGAAGGGTGCTCGTCGAAGGCCAGGGCCTTGAAGTCGTGGAAGAGGGCGCAGAGCTTTTGGTAGCGGGCCGTGTGCTCGTTCTCCTTATACTGCTTGATCGGGTCGCGATCGAAGAAGGCGAAGGTGTGGTCGTAGCCGATCTCCTGACCGGTGTAGATCAGCGGCAGGGCGCGCGGAGCCACGAACGTGAAGGCCGAAAGTGCCTCGTGAGCCTCGCCCATACGCGCAAACTCCGAGCCACTCCACGAGTTCTCGTCGTGATTCGAGGTAAAGCTCAGGCGCATAGAACCTTGCGGCCAATGATGACGATCTTCCCACAGGTAGTCGCGCAGAGCCGTAACGCGGCACTTTTGCTGCGCAACGTCGTTCATCAGGTGGTGCATCTTCCAACCGTAGTGGACCCCGAAGGCCTCCTCGACCAGATCCAACTCCTCGGCCTCGCAGAGCATGAAGAGATCCTCCTTCGTCTTGCGCAGCTCGGCAGCCGCAAAGTTCCAAAAGGGGGTCGGCACCAACATCGCCATATCGCAACGGAAGCCATCTACGGCGTGCTCCGTGAGCCAAAAGCGCATCGCATCGACCTGGGCCTGCCACAAGGCGCGATTCTCGTAGTTGAGCTTCGCCGTATCGCTCCAATCGCAGGGAATCTTCGGCTCACCGTTCTCCCACTCGTACCAATCGGGGTGCTCGGCAATCCAGCGGGCATCGCGCGCCGTGTGGTTGGCCACCCAATCCAGAATCACCTTCATGCCCAGGCGGTGCGCCGCACGAACAAAGGCATCGAAATCGGCCATCGTACCCATCTCGGGGTTGATGGCGCAGTAGTCGCGTATCGAGTAGTAGGAGCCGAGCGAACCTTTGCGACCCTCCTCGCCAATCGGATAGACGGGCATGAGCCACAGTGCATCGACACCCAAGGCGCGAAGGCTCTTGAGGCGACGCTGGGCGGCACGCAGCGTACCCGAGGGGGTGAATTGACGCACGTTGAGCTCGTAGAGCACGGCCTGGCGGCTCCAAACGGGATGATGTATCATTTTGTCTCTTTTGTTTTCTATTTTAGTCGGCTCAAAGATACGCATTTTTTTCATAAATCGTCCAAACGGGGAGCAGAATCGGGAAAAAGAGGTCAAAATCGCCTTCTCGTTTTTATATACGAAATATAATGCTTATCTTTGCATGAATATCCACTATTTTTGAATTAAATAGTTTTTCATATATGAAAAGATTTTTTTACCTGGCATTGGTTGCCACCACACTGATCCTGGCATCGTGTAATCCGCAAAAGCGCGCTTGGTATCTGCAGGATGCCGTCGAATTCACGCCCGAGGAGATTGCCGAGCAGGGCCAGATTCGTATTCAACCGCTCGACCGCCTGACCATCGTGGTCAACAGCAAGGATCCCGAGCTGGCTGTGCCCTTCAATGCTGCTACGGGTTACAACGCCCTCACACCGCTCGCCTCGTCGAGCATCTCGAGCGGTAACACCCTGCAGGTACGCACCGTCGACGAGAAGGGTATGCTCGAAATGCCCGTAATCGGCACTATCAAGGTGGCCGACCTGACACGCATGGAGCTCTCGCAGCTCATCGCCCAGAAGATTATCGAGGGGGGCTACATCAACGACCCGACCGTCAATGTGCAGTTCGTCGACATGAAGATTTCGGTGCTGGGTGAGGTGGCCCGCCCGGGTGCCTACGCCCTGACCCACGACAAGGTGACCATCTTCGACGCCCTGGCCATGGCCGGCGATATGACCATCTACGGTCAGCGTACCGACGTAATGGTCTACCGCGAAATCGACGGTGTGCGCCACATCGAGTACCTCGACCTCACGTCGAAGAACATCTTTGAGTCGCCCGCCTTCTACGTTCGCCAAAATGATGCCATCTACGTAAAGCCGAACAAATACAAGGCACAGTCGGGTGAGATTAACCAGAACCGCAGCTTCTACATCTCGATTGTCAGCACGCTGGTATCGGTGGCGACCCTGATTGTAACTATTTCGAAACTTTAATAAAGCCTCATACTCATGACGGAAAACCCCATTATGCCGCAGCAGGCAAACGAAGAGGAGTCGTTTGAAGCCATCACCCTGCACGACATCATCGAAATTTTCTTTAACAACTGGCGTTGGTTTGTTGCCTCGGTACTTCTGTGCCTGGGTGTAGCCTACTTCTACCTGCAGTCGACCCCCAAGATCTACAAGCGCGAGGCGATGCTCCTGATCAAGGACAGCCGCAAGGGTGGTGACCTGGAGATGACCGCCTTCAGCGACCTGGCCGGCTTCCAGAGCCGCCGCAACGTGGATAATGAGCTCTACATCATCCAGTCGCGCCGCCTGATGATGGAGGTAGTCAAGAAACTGAACCTGACGACCAACTACAACACCAAGCAGGGGCTGCGCACCGTATCGCTCTACAAGCAGTCGCCCATCGAGGTCGAGTTCATCAACTTCGACAACAAGCTGGGACGTTCGATGGTTGTAACGCCCCTCTCGGAGAAGCAGGTTGAGCTGACCGACTTCTTCGACAAGTACCTCGAGAAGCGCGAGCAGAAGATGAAAATCAAGGCCAACTTCGGCGATACGGTATCGACCCCGATTGGTCAGATTGTGGTCAATAAGACGATCCTCCTCGATTCGACCTACTACGGCAAGGAGATCAACGTCAGCAAGAGCACGCTGGAGACTACGGCCAACAGCTACCGCAAGCAGGTACAGAGCGGCATCGTGAATAAGCAGGCTTCGGTGGTTTCGATCTCGATGGCATCGGCATCGCCCCGCCGCGCCGAGGATGTGATCAACACACTGATCGAAGCCTACAACGAGGATGCCATCAAGGATAAGCAGAGTGTGTCTCAGATCACGGCCGAATTCGTCGCCTCGCGTCTGGAGGTAATCGGCAGTGAGCTGGGCAAGGTCGATCGCGATATCGCCTCGATCAAGCAGTCGAACCGCATCATCGACATCGAGTCGGAGGCGACGCGCACCGTGGGTGAAAGTTCGAAATACAAGGCCGAGAGCCTCTCGCTCGAAAATCAGATCACCACCGCCGACTACATCCGCACCTACCTGCAGGATCCTTCGAAAGCTCACGACCTGATTCCGATGGTTGCCTCGATTGCCAGCAACGGCATTTCGACCCAGATCAACGAGTACAACGCCGCCATTCTGCAGCGCCAGAAGCTCCTGCAGAACAGCTCGGAGAACAGCCCCGTGATCCAGCAGCTCAACACGATGCTGGCCGGCACACGCAACTCGATTATCGCTTCGCTCAACTCGCACATCGAAACCCTCGAGCTGCAGCTCGCCACGATGCGCAAGGAGGAGAGCCAGATCAACAGCCGCATCTCGAGCATGCCGACCCAGGAGAAGGTGATGCTTGATATTGCCCGTCAGCAGAAGATCAAGGAGGAGTTGTACCTCTACCTGTTGAACAAGCAGGAGGAGACGCAGCTCAACTTCGTTATCGCCGAGCCCAATGCCCGCATCATCGACCTGGCCTACGGCAGCAACAATCCGATTGCCCCCCGCTCGATGGTCATCATGGCGATGGCTCTGATGCTGGGTATAGCGATTCCGTTTGGTCTCTTCTTCCTGCTCGGCATGCTCGACACGACGATTCGTGGTCGCCGCGACATCGAGAAGTACACCACGATCCCCTACCTGGGCGATATTCCGCTGTCGGAGAAGTCGGCCATCACGAAGGAGGGCGTTGCCGTTCGTGAGGCGGGTCGCGATGCCATCTCAGAGGCCTTCCGTATGTTGCGTTCGAACCTCACATTTATGGGTGTTTCGGCCAGCAAAAAGGGCGGCACGATGCAGACGATTCTCTTCACCTCGTCGAACCCCTCGGCCGGTAAGACCTTCGTATCGACCAACCTGGCCACCACGATTGCTATGGCCGGCAAGCGTGCCATCATCCTCGACCTCGACCTGCGCCGCCACGCCTTCTCGACCCAGATGGGCCACAGCAAGTCCAAGCGCGGTGTCTCGAGCTACCTGACCGGTACGCACACCATTGACGAGATTATCGCCAAGTCGTCGATGCACGAGAATCTGGATGTGATCTACGCCGGTATTCAGCCCCCCAACCCGGCCGAGCTACTGCTCTCGGATAAACTCGACGAGCTGATTGCCGAGCTGCGCAAGCGCTACGACTTCGTGCTGATCGACTGTACCCCCTCGATGTCGGTGGCCGACGCCATCATCTGCGACCGCCTGGCCGATGTGACGGTCTATGTGGTACGCGAGGGTGTTCTGGATCGCCGTCAGCTACCCGATATCGAGCGCCTGCACCGCGAGAAGAAGTTCCACAACATGAGTATCGTCCTCAACGGCTCGCAGACCCGTCGTCATGGCTATGGCTACGGATACGGTTATGGTTATGGCTACGGCTATGGCTACGGCGAAACGGAGTACAAGGAGAAGAGCTACCGCAAGCGAATGATGAACTTCGCGCGCAACATCTTAAGCCCGAAAAAGAGATAATTATGGCCATCCGTAAAGCAACCATTCTGATCGACTTCGACGGCACAGTTGTCACCCACGCCTACCCCGAGGTGGGTGAGGATATCGGCGCTGTGCCCGTCCTGAAGGAGCTCTTGAAGCAGGAGGATCGTCTGATTCTCTCGACGATGCGCAGTGGCGAGAAGCTGGAGGCTGCCCTGGCATGGTTCAAGCGCAACGGCATCGAGCTGTGGGCCGTGAACGAGAATCCGACGCAGAAGGAGTGGACCTCCTCGTCGAAAATTCATGCCGACCTAATGATCGACGATACCGCCTTGGGCTGCCCGACGATGTTCATCGATGGCGAGCGTCGCCCTGCGGCCGATTGGCGTCGCATCCGCGAATTGTTGGTGCGCATCGGTTACCTCGATTAACACTTATATTAGATAGAAAAACGACCGTCCCCAACATGGGAGCGGTCGTTTTTTTATCGTGTGCTACGGTGCGACGACTAAAACCACATCAAGACAACCCACATCAAAATAAAGCCTCCGAAGAAGCCTGCCAAGATTTGCCAGATGTTGTGGTAACCGAGGTAGAGACGTCCCGACGCCAAAAGACCTGCGGACAGGATCGTGGCGATAAGCATCGGAAAGAGTTGCGAAAGGCCAAGGATGTTGAGCGCCACCAAGAGGGCCACAGCGGCCCCCATACCCGTCAGGTGGAGGCTGATCTTCCACTCGAACGACACCACCAGGCAGAGAATCTCGCAGCAGGCCGCCCCCAAGACAAACTTACGCAGGAAGTCGGCCTGCGACACGCGGGCAACGACAATGGCGCATACCAGGTAGCTGACAGCACCAACCAGCAGAGGCAGTATGCGCTCCTTGCGGTTGTGGAGCCTCAAATCCTTGAGCAACCCCTTCCAGCGAAGCAGAGCGACGGCCACCATCGGAATCACCACGCCATAGAGAATCACAGCACCCCCCAAATACCACTTCGCGCCATTCGGGAAGAGCGAAAAGGCGGTCTGCGTGAAGAGCATCGCCAGGAAATAGAGGGGCAGAATCAGGGGGTGGAGCGCCATTGAAAGGGCACGCGCACCATATCTCGGAAGTTGTTGTATCATCGTTTTGGTTGCATTTGGTGCTTCAAAGTTAGTGATTTCCCAAAACAATGCCACACAGAATGCGAAAAATTCGTATCTTTACGAAACGAATCAAACCCCCATACTCCAATGACAAAGAGCACCCTTCAGGAGGTTACCTCCTACGATGCAACCCTTGTGCAGGCAATCCGCAAGCTCCTTGCACAGCTCACCACCGCCCCCACGACCTTCGACGAGGAGGCCCTCCGCACCCTTATCGAGAATCCTGCGACACACCTCTATATCCTGCAAGAGGGGGCAGCAGTTGTCGGGATGCTCACGTTGGGCATCTACCACTCCCCCACGGGCTGCAAGGGGTGGATCGAGGATGTGGTGGTCGATGAGAAGGCACGCGGATGCGGCTACGGGAAAGAGCTTGTCGAAAAGGCAATTGCCGAGGCGCGTCGTTACGGCGTGCAGCAGTTGATGCTCACCTCAAACCCGCGGCGCGTGGCCGCCAACAAGCTCTACCAACAGATGGGCTTCGAGCCGAAAGAGACAAATTGCTATCGGATGGAACTTTAGAGGCGCTTAAGGGGATTAAAGATTTTTTTCAGGGAGAGACGGCAAGATGCCCTGCACCCTCTGTCGCATCACGGAGCAAGGAGTAAAGGCCTTTGAAAGCTATGTCGAGGCCTTGAGAAGCTACATCGAGAAATAATCCACAAAAAAGACGACCCACATTGCAGGTCGTCTTTTTTTTATAGCTGCTTACGCAGGCGGGCCACCGGGATTCCCAACATCTCGCGGTACTTGGCCACCGTGCGGCGGGCGATGCAGTAGCCGCGGTCGTTGAGCATATTCATCAAGGCCTCATCAGTCAGGGGGTGGCGTTTGTCCTCCTCGTCGATGCTCCGCTGCAGGAGGGTCTTGATCTCATAGGAGGAGACCTCCTCGCCCGAGGCGGTCTGCATCGCCTCCGAGAAGAGCGACTTGAGGAGGATAATCCCAAACTGCGTCTGGACATATTTGCTGTTCACCACGCGCGAGATGGTCGAGACATCCAACCCCGTGCGGTCGGCAATATCCTTTAGGATCATCGGGCGGAGCTTCGAGCGGTCACCCGTGCGGAAGTACTCCTGCTGGTAATCCAGAATCGTCTGCATCGTGCGCATCAGCGTATCGTGGCGCTGCTTGATGGCCGAGATAAACCACTTGGCCGAGTCGATCTTCTGCTTGACAAACTGCAGTGCCTCCCGATCCTCCTCGCGCACCTTGCCGTCGGCCTGGACCAAATCGCGCATCATATCGACATAGCGGCGATTGATCTTCACATCAGGGACATTGTAGGAGTTGAGCGAGAGCTGGAAGTGGCCATCCTGGTAGTCGAGGATAAAGTCGGGAATGATGTAGGGGGTGGTATTCGTGCCCCCCTCGGTGTAGAGATTCCCCGGCTTGGGCGAGAGGTGCTTGATCTCGGCAATGGCCTCGCGGAAGGCATCCTCATCGACCTGCAGGCGGCTCATCAGCCGCTCGTAGTGCTTCTTGACAAACTCGTCGAAGTGGTGCGTGAGGATTGTCCGGGCCAAGCGGCGCGCCGCAGTAGTCTCGGGTTGCTGCTTGAGTTGCAACAAAAGGCACTCCTGCAAATTGCGGGCTCCGATGCCGGCAGGTTCCAACTCGTGGATGATCCCCAGCAGGCGCTCGAGCTCCTCGACCGAGGCTTCGAGACCGATCGTGAAGGCGATGTCGTCGGCCACCGACTCCAAATCGCGGCGCAGGTAGCCATCCTCGTCGATGCTCCCCACCAGATAGACCGCCAGGCGCATCTCGCGCTCCGAGAGGTTGCGGTAGCCGAGCTGCTCGACCAGATACTCCTGCAACGAGCGCCCCTCGGTCAGATAGACCGGGCGCTGATTATCGTCGCGCGAAAAGTGGTTCAGGCGGCTCTTGTAGGAGGGGGTGTCATCCTCGCGCAGGTACTCATCGACCGAAATCTCCTTCGGCTCCTCGTCCTCCTTGAGGCGTTCATCCTCCTCGAGGGCAATGTTCTCCTCGATCTCCTGCTTGATGCGCTGCTCGAGCTGTACGGTGGGCAGCTCCAGCAACTTAATCATCTGGATCTGTTGCGGAGAGAGCTTCTGTTGAAGCGAGAGTATTTGTCGTTGACTGAGTGCCATTGCTTGTCTGTTAAAAATTAACGGGACCTCTAACATAACGCGCAGAGGTCCCATTAAATTTTAGCCAAATCGAACTTTTTTTCGATTAGAACTCTGCGTGCAGCGGGGTACGCGGGAAGGGAATCACGTCGCGGATGTTCGTCATACCGGTCACAAACATCAGCAGACGCTCAAAGCCCAAACCGAAGCCCGAGTGCGGAGCCGAACCCCAGCGGCGCGTATCGAGATACCACCACAGGCTCTGCTCGCTCATACCCAACTCGGCAACACGTGCAGAAAGCTTGCCATAATCGGCCTCGCGCTCCGAACCGCCGATAATCTCGCCGATTTTGGGGAAGAGGATATCCATAGCGCGTACCGTCTTGCCATCCTCGTTCTGCTTCATATAGAAGGCCTTGATCTCCTTCGGGTAGTTGATCAGGATCACGGGGCACTTGAAGTGCTTCTCGACGAGGTAACGCTCGTGCTCGGACTGCAGGTCGCAACCCCACTCAACGGGGAACTCGAACTTCTGGCCCGAAGCCTTCAGAATCTCGATACCCTCGGTGTAGTCCAGACGCTTGAAGTCGTTGTTTACGACGAAGTTCAGTCGCTCGATCAGCTCGTTGTCCCACATCTTGTTCATAAACTCGAGGTCCTCGCGGCAGTTCTCCAACGCGTAGTTAATCAGATACTTGAGGAACTCCTCGGCCAGCTCCATATTGTCGTCCAACTCGTAGAAAGCGGCCTCAGGCTCGATCATCCAGAACTCGGCCAAGTGGCGCGGCGTGTTCGAATTCTCGGCGCGGAACGTGGGGCCGAAGGTGTAGATCTGACCCATCGAAAGGGCACCCAGCTCACCCTCCAACTGACCCGACACGGTCAGGTTGCAGGCCTTGCCGAAGAAATCCTGCGAGAAGTCGATCTCGCCCGTCTCGGTCTTGGGCACGTTGTTCAAATCGAGCGTCGTCACCTGGAACATCTCACCGGCACCCTCGCAATCCGAAGCGGTGATGAGCGGCGTGTGGAGGTAGTAGAAACCACGCTCGTGGAAGAACTTATGGATGGCATAGGCCATGGCGTGGCGGATGCGCAACACGGCACCGAAGGTGTTGGTGCGGGGACGCAGGTAGGCAATCTCGCGCAGGAACTCGAGCGAGTGGCCCTTCTTCTGCAGGGGGTAGGTCTCGGGATCGGCCGTGCCGTAGATCTCGATCTTCTCGGCCTGCACCTCGACACCCTGACCGGCGCCAAGCGAGCTTACCAGACGACCATCCACGCGCAGACAAGCACCCGTCGTGATGGGCTTGAGCGACTCCTCGGAGATCTTCTGCAGATCGACCACAACCTGGATATTGCGCATGCACGAACCGTCGTTGAGTGCAATGAAGGCTACGTTTTTGTTACCGCGCTTGGTGCGCACCCAGCCCTTGACTACGATATCTGTATCAACGGCTGCGGAGTTGAGAATTTCTACAATGCGTTGCGTTTTCATATTGTCTTTTTGTTTCGTATTTGCTATAGTAACTGACAAAAGTACTATTTATTTGTGATTTGACCAAAAAAAAAGTACCTTTGTGCACCTATTATAAATAGAATAGAATGAAACGCTATACTCTACTGCTCGTTGCCTTGGGCTGCATCTTCAGCACCTCGGCACAACATTTTTGGGAGCTGAACCCGCAGCCGGCCGACCTCAACGCAGGTCGCATCTACCGCACCGAGGTCATTCCCTACAACACGCGCCACGATGCCGATGCCCGCGATTTCGATGAGTCGGGCTACACGTTGCGCTTCGAGCCGAAGACCCTCGCAGCCTCGGCTGCGATGTCGATTGTGGGTCAGACGCTGGAGATCCCCTACGCCTGGACCGACGGCGTGGTCTATCTCCACCTGGAGAATGTCGGCTCGGCCTACTCGCTCTACTGCAACGATACACTTGTAGCCGATGTGGAGGATCCGCTGACCCCCTCGGAGTTTCACCTCACGCCCCTCATTAACCAGGGCGAGAACTCGCTCAAGATGATTCTGCGCCCGAGCCGCACGCCGGAGATCAACCCCGCAGCGACCGTCGAGCGCGCCCCCTTCACCGATTGCTACCTCTACTACCAGGAGAAGCGTTCGATGCGCGACTTCGAGCTGACGCTCAAGCCCGACTCGCTGGAGCGTGACGGCATCCTGCGCCTGCGTATGCTGACCCTCAACGGCTACAACTACGAGGAGCAGGTCGAGGTGGGCTACGACATCTACTCGCCGCAGGGCAAGCTGCTCGACTTCAATATGCGTTCGATTCCCATCCCGGGCCGCTCGACCGACACCGTGAAGTTCGACCCCTTCATCTACCACGTAAACCAAAACCGCTGGAAGGCCACGACCAAGACGCCCCCGACCTACAAGGTGATGCTCTTCACGCGCCGTCAGGGTGCCTACAAGGAGTATATGCCCCTCATCATCGGCTTCGGTGAGGCAAAGTTGGAGAACGGCAAGCTGGTGATGCACGGCGAGGAGCTGACGCTCAAAAAGGCCCTCTGCAACGCCGAGAAGGATCGTGCCACGACCCTCACGAAGCTCAAATCGCTGAAGGCGCAGGGCATCAACACCCTTTGCCCGACCTATCCGCAGCCCCGCTTCTACTACGAGCTCTGCACCGAGTTGGGCCTCTATGTAATCGACTGCCCCGCCATTGCAGCCCCCGAGAAGCGCACGGATCGCACCGTGGGCGGTACCCCCTCGAACAACCCCGCGATGGCCGAGGAGTACCTCGAGCGCGTCAAGGCGATGTACTACCGCTCGCGCAACTTTACCTGCGTGGTGGCCTACACGTTGGGCACCCCCTCGGGCAACGGCTACGCGATGTACAAGGCCTACGAGTGGCTCAAGGGAGTCGAGAAAAATCGTCCGGTGATCTACGAGGATGCTGCCGGCGAGTGGAACAGCGACCTTTAACAGCCGACAAAGGATGCAGATCGAACTGATTGTGGTGGGCAAAACCGACTCGAAAGAGGTGGCCGCGCTGGTGGAGATGTACCTCAAGCGTGTGAACCACTATTGTCGCTTTGCGATCACCACACTGCAAGATATTCGCAACACAAAGAACCTCTCCGCGGCACAGCAAAACCGCAGCGAGGGGGAGCGAATCCTGACCCTTCTCAACGAGAGCGACTATGTGGTGCTGCTCGATGAGCGTGGCGAGGAGTTGCGCTCGATGGAGTTTGCACAGTGGATGCGCAAACGCATGGCCAGCGGCCTGAAGCGGCTTGTATTTGTCATCGGAGGCCCCTACGGCTTCTCCGAGGAGGTCTATGCCCGTGCCAATGCCAAGCTCTCGCTCTCGAAGATGACCTTCTCGCACCAAATCGTGCGCGCCATCTTTGCCGAGCAGATCTACCGTGCCTTCACCATCCTGAACAACGAGCCCTACCACCACGAGTAACACGGCTCGAAAAAAATTAACCCCCAAAAATCGATTACGACCGACATTTATGAAGATACTTTTCCGATATGGCTTCGCGCTGCTGATGGCAGTCTCGGCAACTACCGCCTTTGCCCACGAACACACCCTCCCCGAGACGGAGCTGGCCGACACGACCATCCACGTTGACGGGGTGCAGGTGACGGCCATCAAGCAGGGTTTGGTGCTGCGCTCCGAGCCGATTGCCTCGACCATCGTAGGCGAGCGTGCCACCTCGCGCCACCACATCGAAGCACTGAAGAACCTCGCCGATATTGTACCCAACCTCCACATCCCCGACTACGGGTCGCGTATGACCTCGTCGATCTATGTGCGCGGTCTGGGTGCCCGCATCGACCAGCCGGTGATCGGTATGAATGTCGATAACGTCCCCCTGATGAACAAGAACGCCTTCGATACGGAGTTGGCCGACATCGAGCGCATCGAGGTGCTGCGCGGCCCGCAATCGACCCTCTACGGTCGCAATACGATGGGTGGCGTGGTCAATGTCTATACCCTCTCGCCCTTCAGCTACGAGGGTGTGCGTCTGCAAGCGGGCTACAGCTCGGGCAACACGTTCCGCCTGCGCGCCTCGGTCTATGAGCAGTTCAACGAGAAGTGGGCCACCTCGCTCTCGGCCTTCCACACCAAGAGCGACGGTTTCTTTGAGAATGCACTCACGGGTGAGGATACCGACCACGAGAAGCTCAATGGCGGTCGTTGGAAGCTCCTCTTCCGCAACAACAAGGGGCTGCGCATCGAAAACACACTCGCCTTCTCCGAGACGGAGCAGGGAGGCTATCCCTACGCCTTTATCGGTGGTCGTTCGGAAAACGAAGAGGGGGTCAAGATCGGTCAAATTGCCTACAACGACCCCTGCAGTTACGAGCGCACGACCTTGAGCGACGGTCTGACGGTGCAATATACGGGTGATAAGTGGCAGCTCACGTCGATCACCTCGTATCAGCTCACCGACGACGATATGCGCCTCGATAACGACTTCACGCCGCTCGATTACTTCACCCTGGGACAGGCCATCAAGGAGCACGTGCTGACCGAGGAGGTGGTCTTCCGTTCGCGCCGCGAGGGGAACTACAACTACCTCGTCGGCCTCTACGGTTTCTACCGCGACCAGCAGATGGAGGCCCCCGTACACTTCAAGAAGGCGGGTGTCGATGCCCTGATCTTTGCCGCAGCTAACGAGGCTACAGGGGGTCGCGTGCAGATGACGGCTACGGAGGATATGCCCCTGATCTCCGATTTCGAGCAGCCGGGCTACGGCTTTGCCGCCTACCACGAATCCTCGTTCCGCTTCGGTAAGTTCGAGGCCAAGGCGGGTCTGCGCATCGAGCACGAGTATGGCCGCCTGGAGACCAAGGGTTCGGGTACGCTCAACTATACGCTCAAAGTGCCCGGTATGCCCTTCCCGATGCCGCAGGAGCCTGTTGAGCTGGATGTGGAGAGCCGCTACAGCCATACCTTCACCGAGCTGCTGCCCAAACTTTCGCTCATCTACCGCTTCGACGAGGGTCGCAACCTCTACGCCAACGTCTCGCGCGGCTTCAAGGCGGGCGGCTACAACACGCAGATCTACTCCGATATTTTGAAAGATATGCTCCAGAGCCAGGCGCAGGGTCGCCCCTACGAGGAGCAGGATATCCTCTCCTACGACCCCGAGTACAGCTGGAACTACGAGGTGGGTGGCCACTTCAACTGTGCCGAGGGGGCTGTTCGTGGCGATGTGGCCCTCTTCTGGATCGACTGCCGCGATCAGCAGCTCACCGTCCTGGCCGATGCCAACGCCACGGGTCGTATGATGACCAACGCCGGTCGCACGCGCTCGCTCGGTGGCGAGTTCTCGGTGCAGTTCAAGCCGTGGCAAAACCTCGATATCGACCTCTCGTATGGCTATACGGAGGCGACCTTCCGCCGCTACATCGACGGCGAGGAGAACTACCGCGGTAACTATGTCCCCTTCGCACCGCGCCACACCCTGGCCGCAGGGCTCACCTGGACCATCCCGACGGGCGTTGATTGGATGGGCGATGTGGTGCTCTATGGCGGTATGCGCTCGGTGGGTAAGATCTATTGGAACGAGGCCAACACCGTAAGCCAGCCCTTCTACACCCTCTTCAACGCCTCGGTACGTCTCGAGCACCGCAACTACACGCTCGACTTCTGGGGTCAGAACCTCGGCGACAAGGAGTATGGCGTCTTCTACTTCGAGTCGATCGGGAACCGCTTCCTGCAGCAGGGTCGCCCGCAGGTCTTCGGTGTAACTTTGAGTATTAACATTCAATAACATAGCACTATGAAAGCAGAGTACAAACCTTTTGTCGATGAGCTGATCGAGCTCGCTATCAAAGAAGATATTGGCGACGGTGACCACACCTCGCTTTGCTGCATCCCCTACGACGAGCAGGGCAAGATGCGCCTGCTGTGCAAGCAGGAGGGCGTCCTGGCCGGCGTGGAGATTGCCCAGATTGTGCTCCACCGCCTCGATCCCGAGATGAAGTTCGAGCAGCTGTTGGAGGATGGCACGCGCGTAAAGCCGGGCGATGTGGCCTTCTACGTCTCGGGCCGTCTGCAGTCGCTCCTCCAGGCCGAGCGCATCCTGCTCAACATTATGCAGCGTATGAGTGGCGTTGCTACGCAGACCGCCTTCTACGTGAAGCACCTCGAGGGTCTTCATACGAAGGTACTCGACACGCGCAAGACAACCCCCGGTATGCGTGTGCTGGATAAGATGGCCGTCAAGATTGGTGGTGGCGAGAACCACCGCATCGGTCTCTTTGACATGATTCTGCTCAAGGATAACCACATCGACTTCGCCGGCGGAATCCGTCAGGCGGTCGAGGGGTCAAAAAAATACCTCGCCGAGCGCGGTAAGATGATTCCGATCGAGTGTGAGGTACGCTCTTTGGAGGATATCGACGAGGTCTTCGCAGCCGGCGGTGTCGATCGCATCATGTTCGACAACTTCACCCCTGAGATGACCCGCAAGGCGGTCGAGAAGGTGGCCGGCCGTTGCGAGACGGAGTCGAGTGGCGGTATCACGCTCGAGACGATGCGCGCCTACGCCGAGTGTGGCGTGGACTTCATCTCGGTAGGTGCCCTCACCCACCAGATCCGCTCGCTCGACATGTCGCTCAAGGCCTGCGAGTAACACTTCCTTATGCTGAATTTTCAGCCCATAACATTACAAGACCGCGCCTGCATCGAGAGCTATACGATGCAGCGCGGTCTTATGAATTGTGACCTCTCGTTTGCCAACATCTTCTGCTGGCGCGAGCTCTACCAAAGTGCCTGGGCCGAGGTCGAGCACTCGCTCGTCATCCGCTTCAAAATCGACGGCGGCAAACGCATCGGTTATATGGAGCCGATTGGCGAAGGGGAACTGACTCGCATCATACCTCTCCTGGAGGCCGATGCCGCCGCTTTGGGACAACCGCTCCGCCTGGTGGGTCTGCGCCGCGAGACGGCCGACAGACTCGCCGAGCTCTACCCCGAGAAGTTCGCCTTTTATGCCGACCCCGCCACGCAGGATTACATCTACCGTGCCGAGGATCTGCGCGCACTCACGGGGCGCAACTACCAACCCAAGCGCAACCACATCAACCGTTTTTGCACACTCTACCCCGATTATAGCTACCAACCGCTGACCGCCGAGCGCATCGAGGAGTGCATCCGGCTCGAACAGGAGTGGTGTCGCCACCGCGGAGGCTGCACCGATGGGTCGCTGCTCTCGGAGCGTCAAGCGATGCAGAACGCCTTCGCCAACTTTGAGGCCTTGGGGCTGATGGGCGGATGTCTCTATGTGGGCGATGAGTTGGTGGCCTTCACCTACGGCTCGTGGCTCAACCACAACACGATCGACATCCACATCGAGAAGGCCGACACGCGCTACGAGGGGGCCTTTACGATGATCAACCGCCTCTTTGCCGAGCAGCTGCCGCCCGAGGCGCTGTGGATCAACCGCGAGGAGGATCTGGGCATCGAGGGGCTGCGCAAAGCGAAGCGTTCCTACTACCCTGCGGAGCTGCTCACGAAGGTCGAAGCGGTGGCGATAGACCCCGCACAACAAGCCTGCAAGCGACTCTGGGAGCGTTGTTTTCCCGAGGATGAGCCGACCTTTATCGATTGGTTTTTGACGCGCTACAGCGCATCGGAACGCATGATAAGCTGCACGGCCGAGGGGCAAACGGTGGCAATGGTGCACCGCATCGCCTTCGAGAGCCCGATCGGGCGCATCAACTACCTCTACGCCCTTGCTACCGACCCCGACTACCGCCATCGAGGCTACGCCTCGCAGCTCGTCGAGCAGGTATTGGAGGCCGACCGCGCCGAGGGGTGTGTGGCGACGCTGCTCATTGCCGCCACGCCCGAATTGCGCACCTTCTATGCCGAGCGAGGCTTCGAGGGGGCATATCCGATAGCCTTCTATACCCCCGACAAATTCGACTTCGGCACGGGAAGTCCCGAACTCGACCGCGCGATGTGCTACCGCCACACTGCCGAGGCGCTCCCCGAGCACATGGTGCTGACCTACCTGTCAAACCAACCCTAAAACTTCAATACCAAGATGAAAAAACTGCTAACCCTCCTTCTGGGTGCACTCCTCGTTGGTTGCACCCCGACTACGAACGAGGCCCTCTTTCCCGCCCCCAAGGCGCGCAACGTGAATCCCGACACACGCCTATCCATCACCTTCAAAAGCGAGCCTACGATCGGCTCGGAAGGTATGATCCGCGTATGGGATGCCGCCACCGACACGGTGGTCGACAGCCTCGACCTCGCGATCCCTGCGGGCCCGACCAAGCCGCGCACCCTCCCCAAGGCACCCTACACCTGGGAGCCCTATGACTACAACCAGCCCCGCCGCACCAACGCCGACACGAAGCCCGGAACCCCCTCGGGCGTGGCCGAGCCGACGAGCGACAGCTACCAGCTGACCATCATCGGCGGCTTCACGGATGGATTCCACTTCCACCCGATTCGCGTGCAGGGCACGAAGGCCGAAATCTACCTCCACCACAACCTGCTCGAGTACGGCAAGAAGTACTATGTGACGATCGACGAGGGTGTGCTGACGACCCCCGAGGGTGATTTCGACGGCATCACGAAGGCCGATGGCTGGTCGTTCAAGACCAAGAAGAGCGGCCCCGCAGCCGATGTGCGCCGCCTGACGGTCAATGCCGACGGTACGGCCGACTTCACTACGGTGCAGGGTGCGCTGGATCACATCCCCGACTTCAACGAGGAGCCCTACACGATCTTCATCCACAACGGTGACTACGAAGAGCTGGTCTATTTCCGCAACAAGCGCAACCTGACAATCGAGGGCGAGAGCCGCGAGGGTGTCAAGGTGCACTACCCCAACAACGAGGTATTCAACCCCTACCCTGCGAATGTGGCTACGAACGAGTGGCCGGGCACCTTCCCGTCGCGCCGCGCCGCTTTTATGGCCGACAACTGCACCGATCTGACGATGCGCCAAATGACCATCGCTACCGACCTGAAGGGTCAGGCCGAGGGTCTGCTTGTGATGGGCGAGCGCATCCTGCTCGACGAGGTGACCGTCATCGGCTCGGGCGATGCCCTGCAGGCCAACGGTTCGGTATTCCTAAACCGCTGCCGCATCGACGGCGATGGTGACTCGGTGCTGGGTCGCGGTCCCTGCTTCTTCTACGAGTGTGAGCTGGAGTCGGGAGGCCCCTTTATGTGGATCCGCAACACGGAGAAGAACCACGGCAACATCTTCCTGCGCTGCCACTTCGAGGGGCGCGGCGACTATGCCGTCATCGCCCGCACGAATCCCAAATACGACTACTGCGAGGCGGTGCTCATCAACTGCACGATGAACAACATCCAACCCGTAGGTTGGTGGGGCCTGCCCGAGAAGCTTGTCGATCAGCACTACTGGGAGTTCGACAGCCGCGACAAGGAGGGCAACCCGATCGATGTCTCGAAGCGTCTCAAAGGCTCGCGCCAGCTCGATGCCGAGCGCGACAAGGAGCTCATC